>DAOVTU010000051.1 GCA_030632925.1 Candidatus Krumholzibacteriia bacterium
CCAGGAGGTGAAAAAGGTGTACCAAAGGCCGCGCAGGCCATGCTGGTAGATGACACCGGTGATCCACATGGGCGTATCGGTGGCGGTGTGGGTGCTGAAGACCGAAGCGGCGGGCAACCACCAGGGCAGGCCGCGTCCGGCGAGGAAAAAGTCACTCTCGGAGCGGCGCGCCAGGCGGTAGAAAAAGGCGGCGCCGCCGACCATGAGCAGCAGGAAGGCCACAGCCCAGAAAATGTCGAGATTGGTGAAGTTGGCCATGGGGCTCCCGAGGGTTGGGGATTTGCAACGAGAGCATCCTACCATCCGGTTGGCGGTTGGGCGAGAGTGGGAACGACAAATGTGGAGAGATTCGGATTATTTCTGGCCAGTTTGGACAATTCGCATTACTCTGAGGCCGAAATTGCCGTTGGGGGATTCATCGGTGACAATCCCAACCCAGAAATATTCGCCTCGATGAAGGAGCAGACATGAAACGCCTGATACTCTTGACTCTCTTGCTGGGCCTGATGGCCAGCAGCGCCTCGGCCTCCGAATTTGGTCTTCGTGCCGGACTGACCGTCGACCCCGATCAGTTCCATGTGGGTGGCCACCTTGACCTGGGCCAGGTTCTTCCTCCCTTGCGTCTGGTGCCGAACGTGGAAATCGGCTTCGGCAATGACATCACGTACATCGCATTTAATGGCGATCTGCTCTACGATTTTGCCGAAACGCCCTGGTCCATCGGTGGCGAGTTGGGCATGAACTATGTTGACCATGAACTTGGCGGTTCCAATACCGACTTTGGTCTGAGCGCGTTGGGCAACTACCGTCTGGGCCTGAGCAGTGGCAAAACGCTGTTGCTGGAAGCCAAGCTGGGCCTGGTCGACTCGCCGGACTTCAAGTTCACCGTCGGGTGGAATTTCTAGAATCCGCTGAGAGATGATTTTGGGACGGACTTCGAAATATTTCGGAGTCCGTTTTTTAACTGCAGGTTGTCGATGGCGCCCAAACCAAGGGAGTGCCGGGGCGAAAAAGTCTGCTATACTGCGCCATCTTCAATAATGAGCCACTAAAAGGGGTACCCGATGAAACGATTGTCGCTGGTCATTTTCATCCTGTCGTTCGCGATCGTGGCGGCGAGTCCAACAATGGCACAAACGCCAGACTCCACCGCGGCCCGCGACGCCTTGACCGATACCAATCCGGAAACTCTCGGCGAACAGGCGGCGGCCCTCCTGGATGACATCCGGCAAAACAGCGACGACTACCGCGCCTACCAGGAGCGAATGCTCAGCGCCAGCCTCGAAGACAGCTTGGTGCTGCAGATTCAGATAGAGACGCAGATCGACAATTTTATCGTCAATTTGCCCAAATTGGCCAACTACTACCCGCGTGATCCCCAGACTGACGGCGAGCGTGATCTGCAGAACCGGATCGATGCCATCTATGCGTTCACCACGCAGGACATCTGGAAGCTCATCGGAAACCTGCGCGTACAGATTGATGGACTGCGGGCTCAGCGAGCGTCCACCGATCCGGCGGGCCGGGGAAAACTCGAATACCTCATCACCCGCATGTCGCAACGGCTGGACATCCTGACCCGATTTGGTGGCGAGCATCTCCAGACGCTGGAGAGCCTGGGCATCGAGGTGCCCGAGCACCGGGAGCATTATCGCCAGTTGCTGACCGAACGAGCTGATGAACTGCGTGGGCGTATCCTGCTGGGGACCGAGCGCATGACCGGTTACCAGAATGAGTTGAAGAACCAGGCTGGCAATTCCGATCTGGTGCTGCTGCAGTTGGCGACCCGCAGTTCGCTGGATGCCAATACCGCCAGCATGGAGCAGGTTGTCACCCTGATGAACCTCGCGGGCCTCGATACCAGCGCTCACCGAACATTTCTGCTGACCATCACCCAGGATCTGGCTTCGGGTCTGCTGGACGCACGGGCCACGGCGACCCTGTTGCACAGGATGTGGGATCAGACGCTGAATTGGATCACGACCAACGGGCCGATCTACCTGGTCAAGGTGCTGATCTTTTTGGTCATCATGTTTGCCGGACGGATGCTGGCCAAGCTCGTGCGCAAGGCGGTCGACAAGAGCCTGGGACGAGCCCGCGTCAATATCTCGCAATTGTTGCGCCGCACTCTGGTTTCCACGGCTCACAATACCATTTTGGCCCTGGCCCTGATGATTGCGTTGTCACAACTCGGCCTGGACCTCGGTCCCCTGTTGGCCGGTTTTGGTGTCATCGGCTTCATTCTCGGTTTTGCCATGCAGGACAGCCTGTCGAACTTTGCTTCCGGCCTGATGATTCTCTTCTACCGTCCCTACGATGTCGGTGACCTGGTGGACATCAGCGGAGTGTTTGGCAAGGTGGAGAACATGAGCCTGGTTTCGACCAGCATCCTGACCCTGGACAACCAGAAACTTGTGGTGCCCAACAGCAAGATCTGGGGCGACGTGATCAAGAACGTCACCGACCAGCACGTCCGGCGCGTGGACATGGTTTTGGCATCAGCTATACCGATGATATTCCCCACGCGGAGCAGGTGCTCGCCGACATTCTGAAGAAACACGAGATGGTATTGGACAAGCCCGAGTCCATGGTGAAGCTGCACACGCTGAATGATTCGTCGGTGGACTTTGTGGTGCGGCCCTGGGTGAAGACCGACGACTATTGGGATGTCTACTGGGACGTGACCCGTGAAGTGAAGATGCGCTTCGACGCCGAGAACATCTCGATTCCCTTCCCGCAGCAGGATGTGCACCTCTACAAAGAGAGCGGGCCCACCGAAACGGAGAGCTAGGCATGGATCGCTGGAAAATTGTGACTCGGCTATTTCTGGCCTGGCTGCTTACGGCAACCGTCTGGACCGTGGCCGCCTCCGCCCAGGAACGCGTCAACGAAAGTCTGGGCACCGACTTGGCGCGTTTTTACGCCAGCGAAACTGCCCGCGATGCCAGCCTGCCATCTCTCAGTGTGACCGGCGAATTGCCGCCGGCGAGCGCCTTACCGGACGCCTGGAGCCTGCGCCCGGTGTTCAGTCGCGTGCAGGGCCGCGCCGCTGTCAGCGTGGACATCACCGAAGGCACTTCGCTGTACGGCACCGGCGAAGTGGCCGGCCCCCTGTTGCGCAACGAGACCCGCGCCGTGGCCTGGAACTACGACGCCTACGGCTGGGGCGGCAACGACATGAGCCTGTACCAGTCGCACCCATGGGTGTTGGCTGTGCGGCCCGATGGCACCAGCTTCGGCGTGCTGGCCGACACCCCCAACCGCTGCCTGATCGACCTGCGCGGCGGCATCCGCTTCGAATCTTCGGGGCCGGAATTTCCCGTCTACATTGTCACCGGCGAGGACCCGGCCGCCGTCCTCAAGGGCCTCGCAAAATTGATCGGTACCATGCCGTTGCCGCCGCTGTGGTCCCTCGGGTATCACCAGTGCCGCTACTCGTACACACCCGATGACCGGGTGCGCGAAGTGGCCGGCACCTTCCGCGACAAGAACATTCCCTGCGACGTGATCTGGCTCGACATCGACTACATGAACGGCAACCGCAGTTTCACTTTTCATCCCGCCGATTTTCCGGACCCGCGGGGGTTGATGCAGGAGTTGCACGCCGACGGTTTCCACACCGTGGCCATCATCGATCCGGGCATCAAGGAAGAAGTGGGGTACCACGTTTACGACTCGGGCGAGGCCATCAACGCCTGGGTCCAGACCTCCAGTGGCGCGCCCTACCGCGGCAACGTGTGGCCCGGTCGCTGTGTTTTTCCGGACTTCACCGTTGCTGAAGTGCGCCAGTGGTGGGGCGGCTTGTACGGCCAGTTCCTGACCCTGGGCGTCGACGGCATCTGGAACGACATGAACGAACCGGCGATTTTCAACACCCCGACCAAGACCATGCCCCTGAGCAACTTGCACCGGGCTGATGACGAACTGGGCGGCCCCGGCAATCACGCCCGTTACCACAATGTGTATGGCATGTTGATGGCGCGGGCGACCTGGGAAGGGGTGCGCGCGGCACGGCCGAACAAGCGTCCTTTTGTCCTGTCACGGGCCAATCATCTGGGCGGTCAGCAGTGGGCCGCATGCTGGACCGGCGACAACACCGCCAACTGGAAACACGTGGATTGGTCCATCAGCATGACCCTGAATCTGGGCCTGTCGGGACAGCCTTTGGTAGGGCCGGATATCGGCGGGTTCGTGGGCGCGGGCAGCGATGAAATGTTTGCCCGCTGGATGGGCATCGGCGCCTTGTTGCCCTTTGCCCGCGGCCACACCGGCAAGGGCAACATCGACAAGGAACCGTGGTCGTTTGGTGGCAAGGTGGAGGACACCTCGCGCCGGGCTTTGGAGCGACGCTACCGCTTGCTGCCGTATTTCTACACCCTGATGCGCGAGGCGGCCGAGACGGGAATGCCCCCGGCGCGCCCGGCGTTTTTTGCCGAGCCGGCCAATCCGGAATTGCGCGCGGTGGATCACCAGTTCCTGTTGGGCCAAGACCTGATGGTCGTAGCCAACGTGCACGAGTCCGGTGCCGGTGATCCGTTTGTGGCTCCGGTGGGGACCTGGTCTGAAGTGCGCCTGCTGGCCGAAGAAAAAGTGGATCCGGATTTGCCCCGCCTGTATCTGCGCGGTGGCGCCATCCTGCCCCTCGGGCCGGTGGTGCAGCATACCGGCGAAATCTCTCTCGACGAACTGGAACTGATCGTGAGCCTGGATTCCAATGGGCGCGCCGAGGGCCTGCTCTACGAGGATGAAGGCGACGGCTACGGCTACGAGAACGGCGAGTACCGTCTGACGCGGTTTGTGGCCACGCTGGAAGGCGATGAAGTGCAGGTTGCGGCCGAAATCGTGGGCGGGCACTGGAAGGCCCCGGTGCGCCAATTGAGCGTTAGAGTCCTGAATAGCAACGTTGCCAGCCATAACTAGCCCGTAAAGAATAGCCGTAGCAGGCCGATACAATTAGGGCTACTCGCCTCGGTGAAGAAACCTGAAAGTGAACGGCTTCATGATGAAAGTGCGCCTGGCACTGACCATGGTTTCTATTTTGTGCGTGGCCTGCGTGGTCAGCGCAGGCGAACCGGCGCCGGTTTTTGTACAGAAGCTGGCCCATGAGGTTCTCTTCGATCTTGGCACCGACCCGGTTATCGTCGCGGCGGTCAAGGACCAGAACGCGCAGCACCTGGACCTCGAGGAGATCAAGGCCCGGGATATCATCTGGCGGAACTACGCCGGCATTTCCCCGAACATGGCAGCGCACATGGAATCGGATTGCGGCAAGCACCTGGTCGAAGTCATGTATGGCGCGCCTTATTATGCGGAGATATTTGTCATGGATGCCCTCGGCGCCAATGTCGCGATGACCGACAAAACCAGCGACTATTGGCAAGGTGACGAACGCAAATTCCTGGAATGTTTCACGGGTTGGGCCGGCGCTGTATTTGTCGACGAAGTGGAATTCGACGAGAGCACCATGGCTTTCCTCTCCCAGATCTCGGTCCCGGTACGCGATGGCGGCCAGGTGATCGGGGTGATCACCTTCGGCATAAACGTTGAGGCCATCGAGGGGCAGAGTTTCTGATCAGCGACCGGGTTTGACGCGAGCCGGCAAATGGTCCCTGATTGTATCGGCCAACAACCGTGCCGATTCCGCGCCAGCGAATTTTTCTCTCCAATACAATACGACTTCCCGGCTCGGCGTGGGCCGGGACAGGGGCCGGATGTCTCCGGACGAATCGTTCACCGCCAGCGCCGGCAGCAGTGTGCATCCTGCCCCGGCAGTCACCATGTTGCGCAGGGTTTCGAGGCTGCTGGAGCGCAACAGGTCCCGCGCCGAAGCCTCGCCGACCCGACAAAATTCGACCACCTGATCCCGCAGGCAATGCCCCTCGTCCAGCAACAACAATTGCTCATCGGCGAGGTCAGTCACACGCAGGGTCCGCTTGCGTTGCAGGGGATGCCCGGCAGGCAGTGCGAGCAGAAAATCTTCTTCATACAAGTGTTCCCGTTCCAGCCCTGTCTCGTCGATCGGTGGAGACAACAAAGCAGCATCCAGATCGCCGCGGCGCAACTGCTGCAACAGGTCGTCGGTCTGGGCTTCGACGAGGCTCAGTTGCAGTTGGGGCCAGTCCTTCCGCAGGCTCGCGATGATGTGCGGGAACAGATAGGGCCCGATGGTGGGTATAGCACCGAGCCTGAAGACGCCAGCCAAAGGGCTTTGACCTGCACGGGCCAATTGCTCGAATTGACGAGCTTCGGCCAGCACTCGCCGGGCCTGTTCGACCAGCGGTCCGCTCTCGCTTGTGATCAACACGCCGTGGGGTCCGCGTTCGAACAACATCAGATCCAACTTGTTTTCGAGACTACGTAGCCCGGCGCTGAGGGTGGGCTGAGTCACATGGCAGGCAGACGCCGCCCTTCCGAAATGGAGGTGCTCGGCAACAGCCACGAGGTATTTCAGTTCTTGAATAGTCATGGTTTTAAGATAGAGCAGATCAATCATAAACACAAAAGTAATCGATTGGATAAATGTCCAGAACGGGCGTACCTTGTTTGCAATGAGAGACGGAAAATCACAACGAGCCCACCGGGGCATCCCGAAAGGACCGATCCATGAGCAAGAACAAGGAAATCGCCAGCAGCGCCGCCATTCTCCTGGCCGACAGCTACGCCCTCTACCTGAAGACCCACAACTACCACTGGAACGTGACCGGACCCATGTTCAACAGCCTGCACACCATGTTTGAAGTCCAGTACGACGAGTTGGCCCTGGCGGTGGATGAAGTGGCCGAACGCATCCGGGCGCTGGGGGCCTATGCACCGGGCAGCTTTTCGGAGTACGCGGCGCTGACCAACCTGGACGAAGCGGTGCCCGGGACCAAGGCGGTCGAGATGATCGAGCAACTGGCGGCCGACCAACTCAAGGTCGTGGCAGCGGCGCAGGCACTCGGCAGGATCGCCGATGAGGCGGGGGATGACGTGACGGCAGATCTGGCCATTCGTCGGCAGGAAGTGCATCAGAAAAATGCGTGGATGTTGCGTTCGCACTTGGACTGACAAACTGTAACCCAAAAAAAGGACCGGCACCGTGAGGTGCCGGTCCTTTTGTCTCAAAAAATCGACTAAGCGACCACCGGATCCACAGCCTTGCTGTCTTCTTCTTCACCAACCCGCTTGGCCTTGGTGAACCGCGCCAGCAGCGAATACACCACCGGCACCAGCAACAGTGTCAGGAATGTCGAAAACAACACACCACCAACCACGACAATGCCCAACGGTTGCCGCGACTCGGCTCCCGGTCCCATGCCAATAGCGATGGGCAAAATGCCAAACACCGTCGAAAACGATGTCATCAATATGGGCCGCAGGCGAATGCTCGCCGCCTGGACCACAGCGCTCTGAATGTCCTGCCCACGCGAACGCAACTGGTTGGCAAATTCCACAATCAGGATCGCATTTTTCGTCACCAACCCGATCAGCATGATCAGCCCGATGCGCGAAAAAATATTCAGCGTCTGGTCGAACAGCCACAGCGAAAGCAGCGCACCAAAAATGGCCAGCGGCACCGTCAGCAGGATCGTCATCGGATCGATGAAGCTTTCGAACTGCGCCGACAGCACCAGGAAAATGAACACCAGCGCCAGCACGAACATGAAATACAGGGTGCCCTTGCTGTCCCGATACTCGCGCGATTGCCCGCCAAGGTCGCGCTTGACCGACGGCGGCAGGTCGTTCCGCCAGATGTTGTCCAGATCATCCAGGGCCTGCCCAATGCCTATGCCCGGCGCCAGGTTGGCCGTGATGGTGGCCGAGCGTACGCGGTTGAAGTGGTTCAGTTCTTTTGGCGCCACGGTCTCCACGACATCCACGACATTGGCCAATTGCACCAGTCCGCCGCTGCCCCGGATATAGATCTGGTCGATGATGTCGGGGGTGGCGCGGTTCGCCGCCCGCATCTGCGCAATGACATCGTACTGCTTGGCGCCACGCTTGAAATTGCCGACCACGCGGCCGCCGAGGTAGGTTTCCAGGGTGGTGCCGATGTCGGTCACCGAAACACCCAGGCCCGAGGCCCGCTCGCGATCGATGTTGATCTGCAACTCCGGTTTGTTCAGGCGCAGGTCGGTGTCGAGGTTGATGAAATAGCCCAACTCGCCAGCTTTGGCCATCATTGTGCCCACGGCCTGGCCCAATTCTTCATAACTGTCGGCCTGCAGGACATACTCCACATCCGAGCCTGAAAAATCGCTGCCCAGACTGGGCGGATTGACGAGAAAGGCCAGCACGCCGGGGATGCCCAGCAGGCGGGGGAACATCTCGCCCACGATTTCCTGCTGCGACCGGTCGCGCTGATCGTGGGGTTTGAGGTTTAGGAAAATGAACCCGTTGGTAACCCGGCCGGGCCCGCCAAAGCCCAACCCGGTGGCGGTGAACAGGCCATCGCGTTCCGGCATGGGCAATAGCAGTTCTTCGGCCATGCGCATGTAGCGGTCGGTGTAGTCGAGAGTCGCCCCTTCAGGAGCCAGCACGATGCCAAAAGCGGTGCCGCGGTCTTCGGTGGGCACCAGTTCTTCGGGCAGCACGCCGAACATCCAGACTGCGGTGGCCACCAGGGCAAGGCCGCCACCAATCACCAGCGGTTTGAATCGCAGGCTGAACCGCAGGGCCGCTTCATAGGCGCGTCCCAGTCCATCGAAGAAGTTGTCAAAGGTGCGCTCGGCCCAACTGCGCTTCTTGTCGGCATCGATCCGGCTGAGAATGCGCGAACACAGGACCGGCGTCAGGGTCAGGGCCACAAAGGACGACAGCATCACCGCCACGGCCAGGGTGATGCCGAACTCACGGAACAGGCGCCCCACCGATCCGGTCAGGAAGGCCACCGGCACGAAGACAGCGACGAGGGCCACGGTGGTGGCGATCACCGCAAAACCGATTTCACGTGTGCCATCAAAGGCGGCCTGGCGCCTGGTTTTTCCCATCTCCAAATGGCGCACAACATTTTCGAGCACCACGATGGCGTCATCAACCACCAACCCGATGGCCAAGACCAAAGCCAGCAGGGTCAGGATGTTGATGGTGAAGCCCAGGGCAAATGCCACGGAAAAGGCACCAATAATCGATACAGGAATGGCCAGGATCGGGATCACTGTTGCCCGCAGGCTCTTGAGGAAAACCAGCACCACCAGCACCACCAGGCACATGGCAATGATGATGGTCTTTTTGACCTCATCGACCGAGGATTGAATGAACTCCGACGAGTCGAAGGCCATCTCGATGCGCATGCCCGCCGGCAGCATCAACTGCAACTCGGGAATGGCGGCGCGTATGGCGGCGGCCACATCGAGGGTCGAGGCCTGCTTCTGTTTCACGATGCCCAGACCGACGCTCGGCAGGTCGTTGAAGCGGGTCTTGGTGCGTTCGTCCTCCGGCCCCACTTCCACGTCGGCAATCTGGTCCAGCCGCACGATCTGGTCGCCCACGTGCGAGACGATGATGGCGCCAAAGCCCTCCGGCGTATTGAGCTCGCCCCTGGTGCGCACGGCAAATTCGCGCGCCGTGCCCTCGACCCGGCCGCCGGGAATTTCCGCGTTTTCGGTGCGGATGGCCGCTTCCACGTCCTGTACCGTCAGGCCGTAGGCGGCCATGCGCAGCGGGTCGATCCAGATCCGCATGGCGTAGCGGCGCTCGCCGCCGATAAACACGTTGCCCACGCCCGGCAATCGCTGCAGTCGTTCCTTGAGAATGCGATCCGAATAGCCGGACAACTCCAAAGTGCTGTGACTGTCACTGGATATGGCCAGCCAGATGATCGGCTGGGCGTTTACGTCCACTTTGGCCACAATCGGGTCGTCGGCCGCTCGGGGCAACAAACCGCCCACCCGCGAAACACGGTCGCGCACGTCGTTGGCCGCTTCGTCCACATCGCGGTGCAGTTCAAATTCGATGGTGATGACCGAGCCCTGCTCGCGGCTGCTGCTGGTGATGGTCTTGACCGACTCGATGGTCGAGAACTGGTCTTCGAGCACATCGGTAATTTCGGTTTCCACCACATTGGGACTCGCGCCCCGATAAATGGTCGTCACCGAAACAATGGGCGGATCGGTCTCGGGATATTCGCGCACCGGCAGGCGGGTGAACGAAATGTAGCCTATCAGTATGATCGACAGGCTCATCACCGTGGCAAAAACCGGTCGCTTGATGGCGATTTCACTCAGTTTCATTGGGCGGCTCCTGCTGTCTCGGCCTCGCTGCTGACGGGCGCCACTTTGGCCCCTTCATAAAGCTTCTGGTGTCCGGCCCGCACCACCTGTTGGCCGTCGCTGACGCCCTCGGTCACCTCAACGATGTCGGCCAGTCTCGTCCCCAGTGTTACCGGCGTGCGCGTCACCACACTGTCGGGTTTGATGACATAAACAAATGCCTGACCACCTTCGACAAAGACCGCCTCACTGGGCACGGTCAGGGCCTCGGTTCGCTCCTGCAATACGGCCGTGATGGTGGCCGACATGCCGGGGCGCAACAGCTCATCCGGCGTGGCGACCAGCGCCACGATACCGACGTTGCGCGTCACCACACTGTCGGGTTTGATGACATAAACAAATGCCTGACCACC
>DAOVTU010000496.1 GCA_030632925.1 Candidatus Krumholzibacteriia bacterium
CGGCGGCCCCGTCACCGGCACCGGCCACTACTCGCCACCTCCAGGCTTGGGCGGCAAGTACAAAGGTGCCGCGGTGGGCACTTCACCGGCCTACAGCTTCTCCACGGCCGTGTGCGAAGTCACCGTCGACTTGAAAACCGGCTATGTCGACGTGGACAAATTCTATGACTTCAGCGACTCCGGTACGGTGATCAATCCGGTCACTTTCCACGGGCAGGTCGAGGGCGGCATCATCATGGGCCTGGGCGAAGCATTGATGGAAGATACACTGACCCGGCCGGACGGCACGCTGGTGAATCCGGACCTGCACGGGTACCTCGTGCCGACCATCGCCGATTCGCCGCTGATCACCTCCAAGGCTGTCGAGAGTTACGAACCACGGGGACCGTTTGGCGCCAAGGAAATCGGAGAGGGCTGCCTGCCCCCCATTCCGGCAGCCATCGGAAACGCCGTTTATGACGCCTGCGGAGTGCGCATTACCGAATTGCCCATCACGCCGGAAAAGATTCTGGCGGGGCTGAAAAAGCAAAAGGAAGAAAATCGTGACTGAGAGCATGCCCCATGAAATTCCCGCCCCCAGCGGCGGACAGACCTCGCGTACGGCACCCAAGCTGGACCGTTTGCTGAGCGCGTCGGCCGAACTGATGGCCCAGCGCGGCTACAGCCAGACATCCATTCGGGATGTGGCCACCGCCACCGGCCTGAGCCTCGGCGGCATGTATTACTACTTCAAAAACAAGGAAGACCTGCTCTTCCTGATTCAGGAAAAGACCTTCGGCGCGTTGTTGGACATGCAAGAGAAAGCCGTCGCCACTGGTGGCACGGCCGAAGAACGCCTGCATCGGCTGGTGAAGAATCATCTCGCCTACTTTATCAGCCACTTCAACGAACTGAAGGTCTGTACTTATGAACTGGAGTCGCTGCAGGGCGACCGGTTCGAAAACGTCGCCCAACTGCGGCGGCGCTACTACATGTGCATGGCCGAGGTGGTCGGCGAGATCAACGGCGTGGCCGCAGCCGACGTGGAAAGCGACCGCCAGGTGCGGCACCGCACCCTGTTCATCTTCGGCATGCTGAACTGGGTCTTCATGTGGTACGACCCCGAAAAAGACGATCCCGCCGGCACCCTCGGCGACGAGATGGTGGCCATGGTCATGAACGGTCTCAAGGGCGGAGGGCAATAAGCCATGTCAGCAGAAAAAAACATGCAACTGGGCCTTGATGGGCGCGTCGCCCTGGTGACCGGTGGCAGCCAGGGCATTGGGGCTGCGGTCTGCGTGGCCTTGGCTGAACAAGGTTGCGATGTGGCCCTGACCTATGTCGGCAAACCTGATGAAGCCGACGCCACCGTGGGCGCCATAGAAGCCCTCGGCCAGCGCGCGCTGCCGTTGCTGGCCGACGCTTCCGATACTGAAGCCACCGATGGCGCGGTCGCCCAAACCGTAAAGGAACTTGGTGGGCTTGACGTTCTGGTCTGCAACGCCGGCATCACCCGCGACGGCGTGGTGTGGAACATGTCGGACAAGGCCTGGGATGATGTGATCGCGGTCAACCTGAAGGGCTACTTCACGTTCAACCGCGCCGCAGCCCGCATTTTCAAAGACCAGCGCCGCGGGCGCATCGTCAACATTTCTTCGATCAACGGTGAGCGCGGCAAATTTGGCCAGGCCAACTACACCGCGGCCAAGGGCGGCGTCAACGCATTGACCAAGACCCTCGCCCGTGAACTGGGCAAGTTCGATGTCACGGTCAACGCCGTGGCGCCGGGCATGGTGGCTACCGAAATGGCGGCCAACCTGCCCCCTGAATTTCGCAACAACGCCGTGCGCGAGTCGATGCTCGGCCGCCTGGCCGACCCGGCGGACATCGCCCACGTTGTCGCCTTTTTGTGTTCGGATTTTGCAAGGCACGTGACCGGACAAGTGATCCGGGTTGATGGTGGTCAGTACATCTAGGAAGTGTTCATGAGCAGAGTCGGCATTGTCGGCATCGGCCACACGATTTTCGGACGGCGCAGTGACGCCACGGTGCAGGAGCTTGCCTTCGAGGCCTACCGGGCTGCGCTGGAAGACGGCGACGTGGACCCTGCGGTGATCGAAGCTACTGTCATCGGATCAGTGCCGGAGTACCACAAGCAGCGTTCGCTGGCCGGCGTGATCCAGGAATACCTCAATCTCAATCCGAAACCAACCTGGCTAACTGAAGTGGCATGCGCCTCAGGCTCGGCGGCCATCCGCACGGCCTGGATGTCCATCAAGGCTGGCGTGCACGACGTAGTCGCCGTGATCGGTTGCCAAAAGATGACCGAACTGGAAACCGCCGAGATCCTGGCCCTGATGGGGCGCGTGGGTGACGTGCAATGGGAATCCGGCTTCGGCACCACCTTCCCCGGCTACTACGCCATGTTCGCCCGGCGGCACATGCACGAATTTGGCACCACGGCCGAGCATCTGGCCCAAGTGGCGGTCAAGAACCACCACTACGGGGCCCGCAATTCCAAAGCGCTGTTCCAGAAGGAAATCACCACGGCCAAGGCGTTGGCTTCGGACCCTGTTGCAACGCCCCTGACGGTGTACGACTGCTGCGCCAACGCCGACGGTGCCGCCTGCGTGATCCTGGCCAACGAGCGCGCGGCCCGCAAGATGGGTGGCGACCGCGCGGTTTGGCTGGATGGCAACGGTTGTGCGACTTCGAGCATGTCTGTTTTGCGGCGGACGGATTTGACCGGCATTCCCTCGGCGCAGGAAGCGGCACGGCAAGCCTACGAGATGGCCGGCATCACCGCCGCGGACGTCAAAGTAGCCGAAGTGCACGACTGCTTCACCATCGCCGAGATCATGGCCTACGAAGACCTCGGCTTCTGCGCCAAGGGCGAAGGCGGGGCTTTCATAGCCGAGAAGCAATCGTACATCGGCGGCAGCACGCCCGTGAATGTGGACGGCGGACTGAAAGCCAAGGGCCATCCGGTTGGCGCCACCGGCGTTTCGATGGCCTGCGAGATGGTGCGCCAACTGCGCAACGAGGCGGGCGAGCGGCAGGTGCCGGGAGCCGATGTTGGCCTGACCCACAATGTGGGCGGCATCGGCCAGTACTGTTTCGTGAACGTTTTCAAAAAGGACTGACACCGTGTTCGAATGGTTTGGCCAAGTGAATTTTTGCCCGCACACCAAGGTGGATGGCTTTGCCGCTCACCTGCGGGCTGGGCGCCTGATGGGTTCGACCTGCAGCGCCTGCGGACAACTCAGTTTTCCGCCGCGGGCCGATTGCCCCTCGTGCCGCCACGGCGAGTTCATTTTCACGGAGATGAGCGGCGAAGGCACGGTGATGACTTTCACCACCATCGCGGCGGCACCGGCCGGCTTCGAGGACAAGGTCCCCTTTGACCTGGGCGTGGTCGACCTGAAAGAGACGGGCCGCCTGTTGGC
>DAOVTU010000236.1 GCA_030632925.1 Candidatus Krumholzibacteriia bacterium
CCCAATCCTGAGGGGAAATGGCTGGGATGTTGACAGAATGGGCTTTCCCCGTACAATGGAGTCACGTCCCGGAAGCGCACAGTTAGTTCTTTGCCACCATGCTTGATAGTGCTCAACGACCTTGGGAGCCTTCGATGACCGCCCACGCCGATTTGGTGCACACAGTCCGCAATCTCGCTGCTCACCGCGGTGTTTTTCGACCTGAGGCCTATTTCTTTGTGCTGGAAAGCCTTGAGAACGCCATGGAAGACATGGCGCAGCGCGGTCATATCAGTGGCGAGGGCCTGCTGGACTGGATTCGGCAGCTGGGTCAGCAGCGCTACGGTGTCATGGCCGGCGACGTGTTCAACGCCTGGGGCGTCAACGGCACCATCGATTTTGGTCGCATCGTCTTTCATCTGGTGGATGCCGGATTGCTCAAAAAGCGAGAACAGGACGGTTTGAGCGACTTTATTGACAAATTTGACTTCCAGGAAGCATTTTCCCTGAAAGTTGGCGAAGGACGGGGCTGAAACCAGCCCCTTCTTTCTGCGTTGTACAGATTGAGAGGGAACTTTGGGCATTTAATACTGTTCATTTTCCCGGTGCCGGTACATCTTGAGCGCGATACGTTCAGAAGCATTCAGAAACGATCTGACCCCATTCGGGGTCTGGTGGTGGGCAAGGAAGGCCCGCCCGGATCCGGCCATGACGGAACTAGGCCGCATCCCCTTTAAAACTCAAATTCTCTGAGGAGAACCCATGATCGTCCTGCCGGCTACGGCCACGATCTCTGTCTTGGGGGGACCCGTTTCATTCCTGGCTGTTTTAGGCCCGGGGGAACTGGTCGACCTGGTGATGGATTCCACCTTTTTTGGCAAGTTCATCCTGCTGGTGCTCTTGTTCCTGTCGGTGATGAGCTGGGCTGTTTTTATCGACAAAGCCCGAGTGCTCGGCCGGATCCGCAAAGGCCACACCCTGTTCTGGGAAAAATGTGAAGAGTGGCTCAACGGTTCAACCCGCCGCGGCGACTTTGAAGCCTGGTGCCAGGACAATGACGACTTGCCTTTGTGCAATCTGATTCTCGAGACCAGCGAAAACAGTGAAGTGCCGTCGATCCGGCGCGCCAGCGAACGGGTGATGTATCTGGAAACGGAGAATCTGGAGCGGTATTTAATTCTGCTCTCGACCACCGTGACGATCTCGCCCTTTCTGGGGTTGCTTGGTACGGTGTGGGGGATCATGAGCAGCTTCTGGGGCATGGCCTCGATGCAGAGCGCAAACCTCACAGTCGTGGCGCCGGGCATTGCCGAGGCGTTGATCACCACCATCGCGGGTTTGTCAGCGGCCATCCCGGCGGTTATTTTTTACAACATGGTGGTGCGCAAGATCGATCTGGTGGCCAACGAACTGGACCGCCTGCGCACGGTGCTCGAAGAGGCGGCCGGTGGCGCGACCGGTGCAGTTGGTCCGGCGGGACGTGACTACGCCAAGCGCCCTGAGCAGCACGACCGGGAGAGCATCTGATGGCTATTCGCCGCCGCAGCAGCTATGGGGCCATGGCCAACATCAACATCACATCCCTGGTGGACGTGACGTTGACGCTGTTGATCATCTTCATGCTGACGGCGCCCTACATCCAGGGCGGTGTGGAGGTGAACCTGCCCGAGGCCGATACGCGCAATACGATCGTCAAGGAAGGGCCCGTGATTTCGATCACCAACAACCGGAAAGTCTTTTTTCAGGAGCAGGCCATCGAGTTTGCGGACCTGAAAATGATGCTGTTGCCTTATGAAGAGCAGAAGGACGAAGTGCCGGTCTATCTGCGTTGTGACGAAGAAGTGCCCTACGGCTTTGTGCTGAAGGTCATGGCGGCCATTGAATACGAGGGGTTCCTGAACCTCAGTCTGGTGACAGACCAGGCGGCCCAGGATGTTTCGAATCCGGACCAGCGGAGCGAATAATGCTCAAGCACGGGTTGTCCTATTCGGTACTGGTGCACGCCCTCGGGCTGATGCTGGTGGTGATGTTTGGCAACCACGTGGCGCGCAACCCGGTGCAGCCCTCGCGTTCGATCAAGGTGAAGATGGTGCGCCAGCCGCAGGCGACTCCGCCGCCGACCAAGCCAGTGACCGAGCCTGTGCAACAGGTGGCCCAGCCGGAAATCAAACCCGACCTGCCGCCCAAGGAACTGCCCAAGGCTGATCCGAAGCCCAAAGAGGTGGAGAAGAAGCCGCAGCCGGAAATCAAGGTGGTTGAGCCCGAACCCGAGGTGGTCGACAAGACTCCCGAACCGGTGGAGCAGGTGGTGGCGCAGCCGATGATGACGACGCCGACCATTGGCGGGACCGATGAAGATTTTCCCTTCGCCTGGTACATCTCCTTGATCGAGGGCAAGGTCGTCAACAACTGGAAGCCCCGGCAATTGGGATTTGGCAAACGGGCGATCGTCTCGTGCGCGGTGCATTTTCGGGTGGCCCGCAACGGTGTGGTCAGCCAGGTGACGCTGGTGCGCAACAGCGGTGTCGGAGTGTTTGATCGCGAGTCGTTGCGCGCCGTTCAAACCACGAAGTTGCCGCCGTTGCCGCCGCAGTACAAGGGCACTTCGTTGGGTATCACGTTTATCTTCAATCTGGAGCCTGGCAAATGATGCTGCATCCATCCAAAATCCATTTGTCTGTTGTCTGCATTCTGTTGCTCGCCTGTAGCGCAAGCCTGGCCCAGAACAGTGAATTCGAAATATCCCACACCGGCAATGCCTTCATCAAGACCGACGTTGAGGTCAATACGCTGGATGTTCTGTCGGGAGGAGACGCTTCCGTTGAGGCCTCCGACATCCTCACCCGAATCATCGGCAACGATCTGATTTTCAGCGGGATGTTCAGGATCGAGGCCGCCGAGGGTGGGACCGACAGCCTGAATTTCGAGTACACCATCGAAGGCACCGTTGAAGGCCCCTTGCGTGATGCCGGGCAGACCGGCGAGATCGCGCCCACAACCATCAGCCTGAACCTGCTGACCTGGCCCGGGCGGCAGTTGCTGCTCAACAAGCGCTACCGCCCGTTGCCTTCGCAGATGCGGTCCACCGGGCACCACTTCGCCAACGAAGTGATCTATGCGCTGACCGGCGAGCGCGGCATTGCCATGACCCGGGTCGTGTTTTCGCGCAGTACCGGCGACGGCAGCGATCTGTACGCCGTGGACTACGATGGCGAGGGCCTGCTGCGCCTGACGGCCAACCGGGTGCTCAATCTGTGCCCGAGCTGGTCCCCGGATGGCTCGGAAATCGCCTTCACGAGCTACCGCAATCATCAGCAGGGCCTGTTCATCCTCGATACGAGCAACGGCAAGGTGCGGCCGGTGACGTCCCAGGAGGGCCTCAATTTTGGCGCCGACTGGCATCCGGATGGCGAGGAACTGCTGGTTTCGATGTCGCGGGGCGGCAACCCGGAAATTTACCGGATCACCCCCGCCGGCAAAATCATCAAACGCCTGACGGTGTCCAAAGCCATCGAAATCAGCCCCAGCTGGGCTCCCGGGGGCCGGGATCTGGTTTTTACCAGTGACAGAACGGGTACCCCTCAGTTATATATCATCGATAGCGACGGCGCCGGGCGCCGCCGTTTGACCTTTGAAGGGCGTTACAACGATTCTGCAGTCTGGTCTCCGGGTGGGGACAAGATCGCCTACGCCACCAGAGAAGGAAACACCACCCAGATCGTGGTGATGAAGTCCACCGGTGAAGATCGGCGCGTGGTGACCGATGCCCGGTGGCGCAATTGTGAAGACCCCAGCTGGGCTCCGGATGGTCGGCACCTGGTGTTCGCATCGGATCGCAGCGGAGTCTTTAAATTGTACGTTTATGATGATGAGGAAGGAAGCTTCCGCCAGTTGACGTTCGGGGACGATCCCGACATTTCTCCCGCCTGGTCCAACTAGGACCGGCTCGACACAAAACGGAAAAGCCAAGGAGAGTTCAGACATGAACCGAGGTTGGATGAATCGCACAATGATGATGGTGACGGGAATGACTCTGGTTCTCGCGTTGGTCCTGCTGGCCGGTTGCGGCGGCAGCAATAACGACGTTCAGGATGACCCCACCGCCGGTATGGGCACCGACCAGGTTGAAGACCTGCCGCCGCCCCCGGTTGCCGAAGATACCACCGACCAGATCCCGGCCACGCCGGACTACGACACCATGGATCCGGCCGAATACGGTGTGGACGATGTCTTCTTTGCCTTCGACCAGTACGAACTGGACAACGAATCCATGGGCATCCTGTCGGCCAACGCCCGCGCCATGCGTGAAGCTGGCACCACGATCCTGATCAGTGGTCACTGCGACGAGCGCGGTACTCTGGAATACAACCTGGCCCTGGGTGAAAAACGTGCCAACGCGGTGCGCGATTACCTGGTCAGCCTGGGCGTTTCCAAAAGCAAACTGCGGGTCACCAGCTATGGCGAGAACCGTCCGTTCTCCCGCGGTAGCACCGAAGATGCGTGGGCCCAGAACCGCCGCGCCCACTTCGAGCGTCCGTAGTTGCTGGACATCGTGACGGGATTCCTCGACAGGAAGCAGGGAAGCTGAATGATGAGTAGAATTATCCAGCGTCAGGTATTGGCCGGCATCATTTTGATGCTGGCCGGCCTGGTGTTGACGGGATGTGCACCGCAGTTGAACCGGATCGAAGTGTCGGTCCAGGACAACCGTGACGCCATCGCCCAGATGCAGGCCGAGAACAAGCGCCTGACCCAGGAAGTGATGGCGCTGGGTTCGCTGCTGCGGATGGACCGCGATGCGGGCGACGAGTCGTCGGCCATGCGTCTGGCCAGATTGGGCCAGGTTTCCACGCGTATGGACCAGCTGTTGCAAAAGCTGGACGACAATGCCGAGTACATGCGGGATCTGTCGGCGCGGGTCGACCTTTTGGCAACTCGGCAGGGTATTCCTACCTTGGGTGAGTACAAGCCGCCGACTCCGAGTGATGTCAGTGGCGAGACGCTGCCCGAAGAAGGCCGATCCATTTTGGATCAGGCCGAACTGGACCGCAACCGCGGCAATGTCGATCTGGCGCAGGAGGGATTCGAAGAATTCCTGCAACGCTTTGGTAACTCCGAGGCGGCCGACCAGGCCACGTACTGGCTGGGCGACATCGCTTACGGCAATGGCGAGAACGAGCAGGCCCTCGGCTATTTCGAAGACCTGTTGGCCAAGTACCCGACCAGTGACCGTGCCCCGGCGGCCCTGTTCAAAGGGCGTTCGTGCCTGTTGGCCCTCGGGCGCAACAACGAGGCCTGGGAGTGGGGCGGCAAGCTGTTGACCCAGTTCCCGAACTCGGGCGAAGCGGCGTTGCTGAACGAGACCGAAACCGAAGGCAATTAGCAGATTTTCCTAAGGAGCGTTCGAAGGTGTCCAAGCATTCCGTTCTCAAGATGGCCCGTGGCCTGACTTCTGTATTCCGCCCCGTTGAGGTGGCGGACATTGACGACAGCCACCACGCCTTTATCGTGCGGTACAGCGGTGACTACATCGCCCACACCCACGACAAGGACGAATTCGTGTACATCCTGGAGGGCAGCCTGGTGGTGGAGATCGATGGCCGCGAAGAAGAAGTCCGGCAGGGTGAAGCGATTCTCATCCCGGCGGGAAAATCGCACCGGCCTCGCTGCAAGAATTCAGCTTTGGGCCTGGTCGTAGAGACCA
>DAOVTU010000594.1 GCA_030632925.1 Candidatus Krumholzibacteriia bacterium
TGCGGGACACCGAGGGCAGTCTCATCAGGCAGGACATGGCCCTGCTGGGCGTAGACAACTGCGCCATCACGTTCACCGACGACGCCATCGACGAGATTGCGCGCCTGGCGGCGGAACTGAACAAACGCATGGAGAACATCGGGGCCCGGCGCCTGCAGACCATCATGGCCCAGTTGCTGGATGACCTGATGTTCGACGTGCCGGACGTGACCCAGCCCCAGTTCACGGTGGACCGCGCCTTCGTCAACGAACGTCTGGCGGACATCATCCGGGACGAAGATCTATCGCGTTACATTCTCTAGAGATTGCGAAACATGAGCCCATCGACCCGACGCTTCGGCGGCCAACTCAGCGCACTCACTCTGTACCCATTTTTGGTGGGGGCGTTGCCGGCTGTTCATTTTTATGAGCAGAATTTTCGCCTGCTGCAGGTCGCGGACCTGGTGCGCCCAGTGCTGTTGGCCTTTGGTCTGGTGGCCCTGTTGTTGGTGGCCGGACGTTTGCTGTGGCGGCGGGTGGATGTTGCCGCCATCGCTTTGACTCCGTTGCTGGTCGTTGTTTTCAAAGGTGCAGATCTGGGAGGATGGTTCAGCCTGCTATTGCTGGCAGCGACGGTGGCCCTGGGTGTCCTGCTGAAACGCCGGTTGGCCCGCTGGCCCGAAAAGCTGGCGCTGCCGCTCAATGCGGTGCTGCTGGTGCTGGTGCTGATGCCACTGGCCAACGTCTGGCGCGCCTCTGGACAGGAAGAAACGCCGGTTCCCAGTGCCTTGTTCGCCTCAGAAGTGCCCCTGCCAGTGGCCGCGGCCCAGGGCGTGCGTCCGGATATCTATTATCTCATGGTCGACGGTCTGGGGCAGCCGGCGTTGGTGGAAACCGGATTCCCGGTGCCGGCGTTGCTGTACAGCCAGCCGTTGATCAACCGCGGCTTCCAGGTGCTGCGCCACAGCTTTGCCAACTATCCCCAGACTGCGCTGTCGACGGCGGCAACATTCAACCTCGCGCCCATAGACCGGATTCTGGATATCACCGAACCGACCAGCCGGGATCGCCGTGTACTTGAACAGGTCGCCGGTGACTCGCGGGCCGTGCGGGCCCTACAGGGATTGGGATACAAAGTGGTGAGCTACCCATCCGGTTACCCGCTCACCAGGCAAGCCAACGCCGAGCGCCGCTGCGTGCCGTTGCTGAATCCTTCTTTCGTCGAATATTACCTGCTCGAAGACGGAGTGCTTCCTCTGCTTTTGCCACTGCTGGGCAAAGGACCCTCCGACATCTCGTATGCCCTGCGCCGCGGCCGCCTGAATCACATCTTTGACAACCTGCCCGCCGCCCGGCAGGGAATCGCCGACGATGATCCGGTTTTTGTCTACGCCCACATCCTGGCCCCGCATCCGCCCTTCGTTTTTGGCCGGCAAGGGGAGGCCCTCGCATCCCGGGCAAAATTTGGCTTTGGCGATGGAGATCATTGGCTGAATATTCACGGCGCCGACGACCAGAGCTATCGGCAACGATACGGCGACCAGGCCGTGTGGGTGGTGAACCGCCTGACCGAAGCCGTCGACGGCATCATCGCCTCCTCGACGCGGCCCAAGATCATCATCATTCAGGGCGACCACGGACCGGGCTCGGGCTTGGCGTGGGAGCGACCACTGGAGACAGACCACAACGAGCGTTTTGGGATTTTTAATGCCTGGTATGTGTCAGATGGGCGGCAACTGCCTCTCTATGAGGGCATGACGGCCCTCAATACGTTCCCCTTGCTCTTCAATGAGTACTTTGGGGCGGATTTGCCGCCTTTGCCGGACAAGCACTGGTTCGCCCGCATGAGCGAGCCGTACATCTATTTTCCAGTGGAGGAATAGGAGTTTTACCGGCGATCAGATTTTCCATGGACTCGGGCCCGCGAACCTGTACTTTTGCGGGAAATTCACCGCCTTTCGGAACCACTCGGATTTTTAGGAGGAGCGACCGTGCTAAGTAAAAAGGATTTCCTGGCCATCGACGATTTCAGCAACGAAGAACTGCGCGGCATCCTGACCCTGGCCCGCGAGCAGAAGCCCTTGGCCCGGGCTCACCAACTGCCCCATACCCACACCAACCGCACCCTCGCCTGTGTGTTCGCCAAGCCCAGCCTGCGCACGCGGGTCAGCTTCGAGATCGGCTTCCAGCAACTCGGCGGCAACACTTTGTTCATCACCGACAAGGAAATCGGCATGGGCACCCGCGAGTCGGTGCACGACGTGGCGCAGGTGCTGAGCCGTTTTGTGGACGGCATCATGATCCGCTGGTTCGACCACCAGGAAGTGGTGGACCTGGGTAAGCACGCCACCGTGCCGGTGGTCAACGGGCTGACAGACCTGAACCATCCCTGCCAGGTCATGGCCGACATCATGACCGTTGAGGAACATTTGGGCAGCATCGATGGTAAGACAGTGGTGATGGTGGGCGACGGCAACAATCTGGCCCACAGCTGGCTGAACGCGGCGATCAAATTCCCGTTCAACTTCATCCTGGCCTGCCCCGAGGACTACCTGCCGGATGAAGCGGTCGTGCGCAAGGCCGAGGCTGCGGGTGCTTCGTTCATGATCACCCACGACCCGAAGGAAGCGGTGGAAGGCGCCCACGTCATCTACAGTGATGCCTTCTACAGCATGGGCCAGGAAGAGGAAGCCATCAAACGCCGCAAGGACTTCGCACCGTTCCAGATTTCCAGCGACCTGTTGGCCGGTGCCGACAAGGACCACATCGTGCTGCACTGCCTGCCAGCCCACCGCGGCGAGGAAATCACCGACGAAGTGATGGACGGGCCGCACTCGGTGGTCTTTGATGAGGCCGAGAACCGGATGCACGCCCAGCGCGCCATCCTGGCCA
>DAOVTU010000272.1 GCA_030632925.1 Candidatus Krumholzibacteriia bacterium
CGATGTGTTCAGGGCAGACCTGAATGATCGACTGCAAACGTGCAATGGCCTGGTCCCATTTGCGGGTCGCCAGAAATTCGGCGGCCGAATGGTAGGCCAAATTCGCTTCCTGCATCTGGCCGGGCTGGCACTCGGCCAACGCCACAGAACCAAACGACAGGCCCATCATCAGCGCCAAGACGCCAAGAATGGAACGGAAGACGATGTTTTTCCTCGTAAGGAGCACGCGGGAAACCTCCGGATTATGAGGGGGACGGTGGGGATTTTCTAAAGAACCCCTGACTTGTACCAAGTGCCTCACAATAGTAAGACGCCCCGGGATCTGTCAATTTTCGTCCTGAAAATGGATCCGGCCCTCAGTATGTCGAATCTTGTTGTTTGACGCGGTCTGCGGGTCGCTCAAGTCACCAACGCAACTGTTTTAGGGCTTCCCGGACACCTGCTCCCACTTTACAGGCCTTGTCCGTCATTTCGGCGGGATCGACGGCCTGTCCGTGGGGATCCACATCTCCAACCTTTTCGCCGGCAGAAAGTTCCGCCCGAGTGTGGACCAGGCCTCGCAACAGCCCTGTCAGGGCGCTGACCACCGGCAAGCCGCTCACATGGCCCACAATCTGGCCTTCTTCGATCAGGTCTCCGATGGCGAAAATCGGGACCAGATGGCCCGCTGCCGGGGCCCGTAACAGTCGAGATAACGTGCGCCCGCCCACCGCTCCGGGGCTCCCCGTGTAGGGCTCAGCCTGCCCATCGAAGATCACCCGCCCCAGATTGGGCCCGCGCATGGTTTCAATGACCACGGCGGCGTCCTGCCCACAGGTGAAGCCTGGACCCAGGCCGATCACTGGCCTTTGGCCCACGGGCAACGCTTCAGGTCGGGTTTTGGTCATCCGCGCATCAACTATTACATCGGGGTTCAAGCGTTCCAATTCGGCCGCATCCGGATCGATGATGACGGTTCCCAGGCCGGCCACGAACTGGGCCAGTGACGGTTCAACCAACCGGCCGGGCCACCCCGCCACCAGGGACTGGCCTTCATAAACAGCTTCACTGAAACAAACCAACCGCCTGACGGCCAAGGGATTGTCGATCTCGGCTAAGATCACTTCGTGCCCCGCAGCCAGCAATGCGACCGCGACACCGGAGGCCATTTCCCCCGCCCCCTGGATCCATACCCGTCGCACGGCTGTCACTTGAGATCTCCCAGCAGAGGGAACCCGCGGGAGCCATCGGCCCCTTCGACAGGCTGCACACCGCGCATGACGGCCTGGGCTTCGGCCAATACCGACAGGGCGATTTCCGCCGGAGTTTCGGCGCCCACTTCAATCCCCACCGGCAGGCGCACCTGTTTCATCCGGTCGCAAAGTTCGGGGAATTCGCTGATCATGCGGCGCAGCTTGGCCGCTTTGGCCCGGCTGCCGAGGGAGCCAAAAAAGCTAAATGTCCTCTCGTCGCCCATCTCCATCCGCAGCAGGGCTTCGAGGTACCCGGCATCCAATTTGTGATTGCGGCTGCAGACCAGCACGGCTCCCCGGCGCGGCACCTCCAGGCGGTCCCCCAGCTCTTCGGGGCTGGCCAGAACCGTCTGCACACCCGGCATCAGGGCGGCGGTGGCCAGGAATTCCGGGCGGTCATCCACAACCGTGAAGCGGAAGCTCAGGGTTTGCCCCAAAGTGACCAGCGCTTGCCCCACGTGTCCCGCGCCGATCACATAAAAGGGTGTGGCTCGTTGCACCGGTTCGAGGAAGATTTCCATGGAACCGCCGCACACGCCGTGCCCACCAGCGAGATCGATGGAGACCATCTCACAGGCACCGGTTTCGAGCGCCGCCAGGGCCCGCTCGATGACCAGGGCTTCGGCCGAGCCGCCGCCCACGGTGCCGGTCACGGTGCCGTCACCGTGCACGATCATCTTGCTGCCGGCGTGCCGGGGCGCCGAAAGATGGGTCACCACCACGGTGGCCAGCACTCCTTCTTCGCCATGATCAACCATATGGGCCAGGCGCCGGTAAACATCACCGGGACGGGCCGTCTGGCCGGTGCGCGGGCGCGTCGTCGCCTCTTCGTTGTCAGGCAGAGCCATCAGGATCCTCCGCAAGTGGAATATTTCCCGGCCGGTCCAGATCAGCTGGCGTGTCGAAATCCTTCACCACGCCCACATCTGCCACCGGCACCATTACCGTCTTCTCAATGTGGCCCAACTGCACCGACATCGCAATCACTTCCCGCATGGCCGCCGAACGCCATATCCCATGCCCCCGCAAGGGGATCAGCCCCGCCACGGGACTGACAACCGGATGGCCGGGCACTTCCAGATGAGTCGGTCGGACACAACTTGTGGGGTTCAGGCGCGACTGTTGCCACAAATCCTGCAGGGTCGCTGGCGTCACCAAGGGCATGTCAACCGGATGGGCCCACAGGTGGGTCAGGTCGGGTTCAGCCTCTTGCAGAACCAACTCCACGGTGCCGGCAGTGTCGCCGCCACCAGGACGACCAATGACCTGACAACGGGGTACCGCATCAACCACGGCGGCATATCCCGCCACCAGATCCGGAGTCGTCACCACAAGCATCGGCAATTCCAGGTCGGCATATTTAAGAGCAATAGTTTGCAGGAATGTCTGGCTTTCCAATCCCGGACAAGGCAGCAAACCCTTGGGCCTGCCCATGCGCACGCTGGCGCCGCGGGCCAGGATCACCACCAAGTCCAGACGGGTGCTCAAGTCGCGTCTTCCTCGCGTTCGGCAAATGCCGTGCGCAGCGACCAACCTTCGGGGCCCAACGCACAGAACATCGCCAGAGGCAGATTCGGGTGGTCCATGGCCTGACCCACAAATTCGAACAGACCAATCGAATCATCCTGCTCAGCCAGGCCGGTCAGGGCCAGAACCGTGGGCACGTCATCAGGTACTTGGGTCAGGTAGCCGCCATCTTCCAGCAGCAGTTTCGCCAAGTGACTCCACTCCAACACCGTGTATTCGGGAAGTCCAGCGAAGGGCGCAAAATCACAGCGGCCCCAGCGATGGATATATTCACCAGCCTGGCCGCCGACCGCCCCCACGCCCATGACCACCACGGCCAACGAAGTGCGTGAAGGCCAAACAGGCTCGCCGGATTTGTACAGTTTCAAAGGAGATTTTTCCGCGCCATCGACCTCTACCAAAACGATCCGCCCGGGAAACAGTGTGCCCAAAGTATCGACCTGTTCGGCCGACAACCCTGCCCATTTGCCCGGTTCGTTCTCGCCGTTGTGGACATACAATTTTTCGGGCAACGCCGTCTGGTCGGCGGTCTCGAGTTCGGACCAGGTCATCGCCGGCAGGTCGGGCAAAACTTCGCAACGGGTGGTGGTCGTCAACAAGGTCGGGATACTCTCGGCCCCGTAAACATCGGCGACAACCTGTTGCAGGGAGGTCTTCCCACCAGATCCCATAAAGCTCACCACGTGGCCACCATCGCGTGGCAGAAACACGTGCCAGGGGTCGGCAAATCCAAAACTCATGCAGTCCCTTTCGACGGGCCATCGGCAAGGATTTCCCGATACCAGTTCAACAATCTCTCAACCATTCGTTCGCGCGAATACATGGCACCGAAACGGGCCCGTCCTCCCTGTCCCAGGCGTTGGGCCAGATCCGGATCATCCTGCAAGCGTTTCAGGGCTGCCGCCAGTGCCTTGGCATCACCAGGCGGCACCAGCAATCCGGTTTCTTCGGGCACCCCCACTTCCGGCACGCCGGTAGGAAGGTCCGTAGCAATCACGGGCACCGCAGCGCCCATGGCTTCCAGTTGCACCAGACCAAACGCTTCACTGGCATCGATGCTCGGCAATACCAGTGCCCGGGCGGTGGACAAATGCTCCGCTATGGCTGCTTCATCCAGAGTGCCTGCAAATTGCACCCGATCCATAATATCCAGGCGCTGCCCCTGCTCCAGCAGGTTGTCTTTTTCCGGACCTTCGCCCACGATGATCAACTCGGCGCCAGGCACGGTGGCAAGGGCGTCGAAGAGCACCGCGACACCTTTGTAGGGCACCAGACGGCCGACAAAAAGGAACGCCCCGTCAGTACGAGGCTCCACATCCAGCCAAGGATGCGGTTCGATGCCAAAGGGAACCACCGCCACCTTGTGGCCATAAGGTTGCAACACCGGCGAGCGATCGGCGAGGGATTGCGAAGACACACAAATGCCCGCGGCCTGTTTCAGGCAGGCTGTGATGAGCGGCTGCAACAGACGGCGGCCCATTTTCTGGCGGGTGATGTCGGCGTGGTACCAGACCACCATGGGCGGACGATCAGGCAGGCCGGTGCCCACCAGGCCCAGCCAGGCGGCCGCCGCCAGGGGGTTGGGCAGGTGCAAGTGCACGACATCGGGTTTGAAAAGCGCGACTTCCCGGCGCAGCAAGCCGACCAGGTTCGGAGTCAAAGGCTGCGAGCTGAACACGCCCCGCACAGCCGCTCGCAGCAGGGTTCCCTCCCGTCCGCTGTGAGGCCCGCGGATGATCTCACGGCTGTCCACACTGCCATGCCCCGCAGTCAGCAGCGACACGTCACACCCCGCATCGAGCTGACCTTCGGCCAGGTTTTGCAGCGCTGTTTCCATACCGCCCCGATAAGGCGGGTAATATTTGCCCACGTGCAGAATTTTCATGGCTGGTTTCATGACTGGATAGTAGTCCACGCGGCGCTTCGGGTCAAAGTCCCGGCAAGCCCTTGTCGCCGCAACAGAATCGCCTTTAGTTGAGAGTATTCGGATCGTCCGGCCAACGGCAGGGTCGGATGGCAAGCCGTACCATCCGCCAAAGGGGGCCGCCATGTCCATCCCCATTACCGAGAAACTTATCCAACGTCAGATCAACCACTGGAACGGGCTGCGGAAATTTCTGGTGCCCGACACGCCCGATCGGAAGCCGCGCCGCCCTCCGGTCATCACGGTTTCGCGGCAAGCCGGCGCCGGCGGCCGACAGCTGGCCGAAGCCCTCTGCAAGCGTCTGGACCTGCAACTTCATGACCGATCTCTGGTCGAACAGGTCATGCGGCAGGAGAACCTGCCCCCAGCCTTGGTGGCCGAAATGGACGAGCAGATCACCAGCCAATCCCATCTTTGGATCAAGGGGCTGTTCAACCGCCGCATCTTCCTGTTGAAGGAGTACCAATCTGCACTCACCAATACCATCTCGGCCCTGGCCGATTCGGTGGGTGGGGTTTTCCTGGGCCGTGGAGCCAACCACGTTCTGGGTGACCGGGCCGACCTGCGCCTGCGGGTGGTGGCGGGGTTCGAGTCGCGCCTGGACCGCATCCAGCAGCGGGTTGATTTGAGCCGGGC
>DAOVTU010000485.1 GCA_030632925.1 Candidatus Krumholzibacteriia bacterium
GATCAGGTTCAGGTCGGTTTTTTCATTGCCCGTGACGTTGATGGCCGTGACGGTGCCGTCGGGTTTGGCTTCGGTGTTGTTTTCGTCACCAAAAACGGCCAGGGCGGGAGCGGCGAATACCAGGCACAGCACGGCCAGGAGCAGCGCACGCAACAGAACAGAAAACCGGGATGAATTCGCGACCACGATATCTCTCTCAGTGATGGAAGGAAGGGCTCTGGACCTTATGAGGGCAATTATGCCCCAACCAGATGAATTGTCCAGCGGTGCGTGCGATCAACGACCAGGAATGAGGGTAAGTTCCGGCGCATCGGCAGTTTCGTGGTCCTCAATGGGCGGCGCCAGGGTGTACACGGCCAGTTGGGTGCAGTTCAGGCCGCAGGTGTTCAGGTCGTCGTTCAGGTCAGCGGGCACCAGGCGCATCAGGTGTTCCTGGATATCGCTGCTGCTGCGGGCATCTTCGGTATCGTCACCAGCGCCCAGGATCTCTGCGAAGAGCCCCCGCACCATCTGGTCGATGAGCCGTTCGGTGAAGCCGGGGTCTGGATTTCCGTGACCTTGCAAAAAAGTGGCGAAAAAGCGGCTGGGCCATTCCACGCGCAATGAACAACTGCCGATCAGGGCCTGATGTTCCGCCGCACCCCACTGCAGCGGTGCCGAGCGGGGCCAGCTCAATTGCAGGGGCTCTTCGAGGGCCAGGAAAATCAGTTGGCAGGTGGGGTCGATCTGTCGCTGGCCGTCGCCAACTTCCAGGCAGTGGGCGCCGTTAAGGTATACGGCTTTCAGCTGGCCATCCTGCACCAAGAGAGCCTGTTGGCCCTCCTGCAGAACCAGCGACAATCGTTGCCCGTCGATGAATCCCAGATCCAATGGGCCCTGGATGCGACCCTGTCCGGCTTCCACTGACCATTCGATCAGATCGCCGTCAGTGGGCAGGGCTGACCAGCGGCGGCCATTGGTGATTCCTGCTGCGGATTCCGTCTGGAATTTGGGGGGCAACTCGTGGCTCATCTCACCGTTTCTCCTTGAGATTGAATTCCGACTCCCAGCCCAACCCCAGTAAATAGTTTCTCTCTTCGGTCATCTCGCTGAACGCCGCCAGGTCTTCGGACAGGCGATCGGCTTCGGTCTTGAACCAACTGGCGGCCGGCACATCGGTCTCCAGTTCGCGCACCAGGCCCATGGCCTCTTCGATCATCAGGATCAGGCGGGTATCGAGCTCTTCCAACTCGACGATGGTCGCCTCGCAGTTGCCCACCAGGCAAACCAGGCCTTCGCGATCCAGGCGGCGGAATATCAGGGTGATGCGTTCGATGAGCGAATCGATCGTCTGTTCCATATCGGAACTCAGGATCTGGCTTTTCTTTTCCGCGACTGTCAGCAGGTGATGGCCACATTCCTTGAGCAGGTAGCCCATGGCCCGCCGGAAAACGCGCTCGGCGGCGGCGGCGTCGTCTGCGGTGCGGTAGTCCGCGTAAATGGGCATCTTTTCCATCAGGGTGGACATCTCGCTGAAGCTGATACTGGCTGCCATCATGTTGTTGTCGTCTCCGTGTTGCTGTTTTTAGGCGAGTGAGCCCGGTCTGGGGCGCAATTCCCTCCAAGGTCTTGCGTCCTGCCCGATCATGCGGCTCTTGACACAGGAAGCGGCAAGGAGCGTTCCACCCTCGGGAGGAACTTTGAGGAATGGGGTGCGAGGGCGAAAAGTTCAGCGAATAAAGGGGGTTACGCGGAGGGGAAAAAGTTGCCGACCTGCAGTGGGGACAATGTTTTAGCTGATTGATGAGAAACAGACTGCAATACGCAAGGTGGGGGCATGAATGTGCTAAAAAAATGCATGGCCGGACGCCACAGACGTCCGGCCATGCTTCATGTGCGGTGCTGAACAGCGGTTAGCCGGCTGGCGTCCACCGCTGCACCGGATTGCGCAAAGTGCCAATGCCTTCGATTTCCACTTCGACCACATCGCCCGGTTGCAGGAAGACCTGCGGGTCGCGGAACACGCCCACACCGCCGGGGGTGCCGGTGGAAATGATGTCGCCCGGCAACAGCGTCATATTTTTGCTGATGTAGGCGATCAGGTGGTCGACCGGGAAAATCAACTGCTCGGTATTGCTTTTCTGCATGACTTCGCCATTCCACCGGCACTGGATGTTCAGCCCGTGGCCGAACTCCGGCAGCTCATCCGGCGTGACGATCCAGGGGCCGCAGGGGCCGCCGGTGTCGATGCTCTTGCCGCGGAAGTACTGCTTGTCGGCGTACTGGGCCTCGCGGTCGCTGACGTCGTTGAAGCAGGTGTAGCCGGCGATGTAGTTGGCGGCGTCTTCACGTTTAATGGCGCGTCCGGCCCGGCCGATGATCACGGCCAGTTCGCCTTCGGCATCAACCTGGGTCAGGTCTTCGGCGATGGTGATGGGAAAGTCCGGCGCCTGCAGGCAGGTCGACGCTTTGCTGAAGAGCATCGGGTTGGCTGGCAGGGCCTTGTTTTGTTCCTCGGCGTGGTCGCGGTAGTTCAGCCCCACGCAGATGATCTTCGAGGGCAGGATCACCGGAGCCAAAAGCACCGTGCCCGGCACGCCGAGTTTCACAAAGGGCATGGGCAGGTCCTGGCCCGCGGCGCATAGGGTTTCCATTTCGACCAGACGATCAACGTGTTGCTGGTGCACCTGGCTGACGAGGCTCAAGTCCCCAAACAGCACATGCCAGTTGCCGGGCAACGACGGATCAGCCGCCAACAAATCAATGCCGACGGTTTCGCTCAGGGCCAGCCCGGGTCGCGGGTCTGCCCCCTGCGTGAAGGTGATGAGTTTCATGAAGGGATTATGGCTCAGTGCCGGGTGATCGTCCACCCTGATTCGACGACAAAAAAAGGGCCGGGATCCTTCCCGGCCCATCGGACTGTCCGCCTGAACAGCAGTCCGCTTTACTTCACTTCAATACGCCGCGGCTTGCTCGCCTCCGACTTCGGCAGCGTGATCTGCAAAACACCATCGTCCAATTTGGCCGAGATGTTCTCGCCATCAACGGCGTTGCCGAGGTTGAAGGTGCGGCTGTATTGCGCCTTATCGGCCCGCTCGTGACGTCGCACGTCAAAACCTTCGGGAACTGCCGCCTCTTTGCTGGCCTTGACGATCAACGCCTGCTTCTCCACGTTGATCTCGAGGTCACTGGATTTGACTCCTGGCAGGTCGAGCACCAGACGGAATTCCGTCTCGCTTTCCAGCACATCGGCCCGCGGGGTCAGGTTGTGGGTGTGGTCGTTGCTGTATCCATTGGTCTGGCAGTTGTCCAACGCGCCTTTAAAAGCGGCGTCCAGCATTCGAGTCATGGGCATGAGGGTCGTCATGGTGTGTCCTCCTGTATCAATGGCCCCGATTTATCCGGATTGCCATTGGGGTTCGTCCTATGTTAAAAGTGGGGCCATCCCGGACGATGAATGAGATGGGAATGGCGTCCACCACACGTTCAC
>DAOVTU010000332.1 GCA_030632925.1 Candidatus Krumholzibacteriia bacterium
CACACCCGATGGCGAGATCCTGCGGGCCCACACCGATGAAGACGGCCACTATGCCTTTCATGTCGAATCGGTCGGGCTCTATTCCCTGGAGGCCGGCATCGTGTTTGGCATGCCCCCTTACCCGCCATGGACCACGCCCAATCCGCGCGAAGTCCTGCTGACACCGGGCCCAGATGGAGCACCCAACAGTTTCCTCGAGGCCCACTTCGGCATGGCGGCCAGCGACCCTGTTCCACCGCCCCCGGCCATCGGTTTTTCTGACTTGCCGCCCGATGAATTGCACCATGCCGACTGGACTCTCATCGACGCAAATATCGAGGGAAACCTGCTACGCCTGCGCGTGGGCTTTTCCGGGTGCAATCCCGAACATCCTTTCCCACTCTGGATGAGAGGCGGATTCCTGGAGTCGATGCCCGTACAGGCCAACATCGTTCTGGTCAATGAACTTGAAGAGAACTGCGATGCCTGGTTCGAAACGGATCTGCATTTCAACCTGCAACCCCTCGGCGAAGAATTCATTCAGACATACGGCCCCGGACGCCTCGTCTTGAATTTCGTCCAACCCGACGGCGCAGTACACGATGTGGTGTGGGGCATTTTCCCACCGGACTAAGCCTCGTGCCAGACCATAACACACAGCCCCACTTCACCTTGAAGTGGGGCATTTGTTCCCCCTCAGACTACAAGCAATGCAAGGTTTCGCAAGTCGCGGGATAGGACCGCGAGATCAGGGCTGACTGTCCCGGTGTCGTTTACTCCAGAATCACCCCACCGGTGGGCGCCTCGATCAACATGGGGTTGGCCATGACACTGGCACCCGTGCCGGACACCGAATAAGTGTCAGGATAGAGGATCACCAACTTGCCACCGGGCGGCGTAAAATTGAAGGCCGATTCGAAGTCCTTGTCCGGATTGTCGAATGTGCCAGCGGGGTTGACGGTCGTCGAACCGGCGTGCAGAAAGGTCCAATCCGGTTCGGCATAGATGTAGGACATGGCCTTCCTGTCCCAGAAAGACAGCGAGTCGCGCTGCCCTATCGCCGCCTGAAAGGATTCGTAGCCGGGCTGGCAAATGATGGTGGGCACCACCCACGGATTGACAGAAAATGAATACTGTCCGTAGTGCATCATCGACATGAAATCATAGACCGCACCCCAGGGCTCGGTGGGATAGGCCCGTCCGGTCGGTGTGATTTCGAAGTTGTGGTCGCAGGGCCCACCACTGCATTCGGTCTGCGAGATGGCCACTTCGTTGATCATCACGTAGTTGTCCCGATCAGGCCGGCTTTGTTCGTGTTTCACCCCGAGGGTGTGGGCCAGTTCATGGCAGATGATGACATGTTCATCCCAGCTCACGATATTGATGACATTGAAGACTCCCGCCGGCGGCATACCCACCGAGGCATTGTTGCCGGTTGAAGTCCGGACCGACAAATAGTTCTGCTCGGAGGTGCGGGGAATGAATTCGATGTTGGCGATGTTTTCCCATTCGGCCATGGCCGCCAGCATGCGGGTTTGATTGAGAGGTGAGACGCTCATAGTCGGCGACAATATCACTGTCCGACCTGCCGCCTCGTCCTGAATCTCGTCCCCGGCCTCAAAAAATATCGTGTTCGGATTGACGGCCGTGACAGTGTAGAGACTGGTGGCATCATTGTCGTTGGTAATCGATCCGGCGATGTGGATCATCTGGCCGACTCGGATGCCGGCAACGGGAAAGTCTTCAGCGCCCAACGTACTGACAAGCCGGGGCGGACTGGTGGCAAATCCGAATCTGGTGCTTTCGTAGTTGAAGATCGCTGTTGCGTTGTCCTCGACGAAGGCATAGGGCACAACATTGGCGTTCCAGAGATTTGGTTCCCAGACGCTCTTGTCCAGGCCCTCGGGCACGATCATGTCGCCCTCTGCAATTTCATATCCGGGCGGTATTGTCGATTTGGGCACCGTCACGCCTGGTGGCAGCGGTTGGCCGGCAGGAAAGGTCGTATCCAGTTCGGAAACTGCCTGCACGGCAGGCGCACTGAGAACCAGAGCACCGGCCAGAATCCCAAAAATCAGATATTTCATTTCCGCTCCAATCGGCAACCCTAGATAAACAAAGAGGCTATCAACAGACCTGTCCCTGCCAGAGAACACCAATATCAGGGGACAAGAGTTGCACCTGTTGTCAGATCATTGACCACCGCGGGGAACTCAGGCGCAGATCCGGCGTTTCCCTGCGACCGCGTCATGCGGGCGTGGTGAACAGGGGGAACAAGCATGAAGAACGGAAACGATTTTCCATTGCGCCGCTGGTGGCACGGTCTCAAAGCCAAATACCGGATTCTGATCGTCCTGGCTCTGCTGTGCACTGTTCCGGCCTCTGGGCAACTCGCCGACCGCCTCGCGCGAGACCATGAGGCACCCGACCTGGCCCACCTGCTGGCCAACGCCGACGCCCCCAGCCTGGAAAATGACCTGACTCTCTGCATCGACGGCCCTGAATTCATGGCCGCCCTGGCCCGTGACCTGGCCGGTGCCAAAGAGAGTGTCGTCGTGCAAACCCTGGCCTTTGAAGCCGACCCCGCCGGCCTGGCCCTGGCCCACGCCCTGATCGATTGCCCCGCCCCGGTCCGGCGACTGCTCATCGACGATTATTCCCGTCTGGTGCAGAACGACAAGGTCGTTGGCGCGCCCAACCGCCTGTTTGATGTCGACCTCGTGCACGAAGCCGAACAGACCCGCACCTTGATCACCCAGTTGCGCGCCCACGGAGTCGAAGTGCGCTATGGTCGGCCGCTGGGCCTGGACGCCGTCGGCCGCCGGGCCCGGGACCACAAGAAATTGATCGTCGTGGATGACGACGTCGCCTACGTGGGCGGCATCAATTTCAGCGAGCACAACTTTCAATGGCACGACCTGATGTTGCGGGTGGCCACACCGGGCGTGGCGGAATTCCTGGCGGCGGATTTTGAGCGCACGTGGCGGGCCGAAGTTGCGACGACACCGGCACAGCAGAATTTTGACGGCATTGAACTGGTGTGTGCCATCGGTGATGGTGATGAGGCCATCGGAGACGCCATCGCAGTCACGATCCGCGATGCCCAACGCAGTCTCGTGCTGGAATGTCCTTACATCACCGAACCGTATCTGAGCTTGCTGGGTGAAGCGCGCACTCGGGGTGTGGAAGTCACCATCATCACTTCTGAAAACATCAATCGCGCCTGCATGAAGCAGAGCATCATGGCGGCTTGCCGGCGGTATGACCTGCAGATGCGGCTGCTGCCCGGGCCCATGACACACGTCAAGGCCCTGCTCGCCGACGGCGAGACCCTGGTGCTGGGGTCGGCAAACTTTGATTTCCTGAGTGCGTCGTTGCAGCCGGAGATACTGGCGGTCGTTAATGACACAACATTGGTGGCCGACTTTAAGAAGCGCGTTCTGGCGCCCGACCTCGCCGCCTCAAGGACTTGGCAGCCCAACGAAACCAGCGTTGCGGTGACTGACCTCAGCGCTGGCCTCATCGATCTGGCGGGCAATTTCCTGTTGGCACTGCACGGCCAGTAGCGGGCTCAATAGACGGAGATATTGAAGTACTCCACCGCCCCGGGCTTGTCGCTGTTGCCCGCCGCTTCGTACAGCGTGCCGGAACCGCTGCTGCGCGATTCGTTGTAAGTCGTTTCCCAACTGGTGAACTGGAGATTGAACGGCACCGTCCCTTCCCAGCCATGTTTGGCGTAGTAGTGCACCGCCACCTGGTAGTCTCCCCGCACCGGCACCTCAATGGTATAGGTCTCCATGCCCGGACCCGAGGTGTCGTCCACATCGAGTTGCCGCCCCTCGGCCGGCTTTTGGTTCCGGTAGGTCGCCACCTTGCCCTGCGGGTCGGTCACCCACAGGTCGACATCGGTTTTAGGAGCTTCCCAGGTCAAGACAACCTTCAAAACCGAAGCCTGGATGTTCGCTGTCCCCCACACCGTGTCTTCACTGCGGCCCACCTCATTCTCGGCCACCACGGATATTTCATTGATGCCGGGACGCAACACCGTCTTGGCCGAAAATTTGCCATTGTTGAGCTTGATGGGAATCGCTTCGCCGTTGCTGAACAACTGGGCTTGCTGAAGTTGTTCGTCGGCGCAAGTTCCCGTGACTATCAGCACTTTTTTGTCGACCTCGAACGCCGGTTGCGGTGAGGTGATCGTGATGGTGGGCTCCTGACCCACCTTGAAAATCGTGCCGGGCGAGTAGTACGCCACGTTGTTGTACCAGACCACGCCGCGAACCTCGTAGGCAGCCGAAGGCATGTCCAAGGGGATGACACCGGTGAACGAAGAAGACGCCGGTCCCGGATAGGGAGTGTCCGGCCCCAACGGATCAGAGCTCAGCGCACTCAACTGGATCTCTCCGTACTGGCACCACAGGGCGCTGGCATATTGGTCAGTCTCCAGAGGATCATCAAAATGGTAGGTCATGAACCACTCGTAGGAGTCGCCGGCGGTGAACCGGCTTTGGACCTGACTGGGCTGCATCCCGTCACGGGTCCAGATGCCATCAAATTGCACGGGATACACGATCCTGAAGTTCTCCCGGTAGGTGAGGTATTGGCCAGACCCACCATCCAGCGTGACGGTAGCGCTG
>DAOVTU010000140.1 GCA_030632925.1 Candidatus Krumholzibacteriia bacterium
AGTTGTCGGTCGGACCGACATCCGCAACATCGCTGTAACCGGCATCGCCGTCAGTAGTGGCAAAAGCCGTACCGAGAGCCGTGATGTCATTGACGGTCACTTCGCCGTCCATGGGCGAGATGTCGCCCAACCAGTAGTTCGTCGCCCGGTCGTTGGCCGCAGCGGAGTCGCTGGTATTGAGTGCTGCATCAACGGAGAATACTTCGTAGTAGTACACACCGCGATCGGCACCAGCAGGATCAAAGGTCGGCGCACCAAGTTGCACTGCACCAACATCCGTGAAGCTGTTCGTGCCAACCAACACGGCGCCCGCATATTCCCACTCGCTGCTGGCAGCAGCCACGTCGCGGTTCGAAGGACGGGTTGGAATCGTATTGCCGACCAGATCGTCGTATTCGGGGTAAGCCGAATCGCCAACGTTCGTGTCATACCACAGACCACGATAGATCTCGTAGGTGATGGTATCGTCACCGTTATGGATCCAGGTCACGTCGACTTTGTTGTGACGCGGGTCTGCGGTGATGCTCGCCACCGGCAGCGGGTTGGTGCAGTCGACCTCGAAGCCGATGCCGAACATGTCAACAAAGACCGGTACGTTCAGCTGATCGCGCATGCGGTAGCTGTCCACACTCACGACAACGCTGCCTTCGGCGGCGGTGCCCACGGTGATGAAGAACAATTCCGCATCCACCAACAGGCCGGGGTCTGCGCCGAAGCGCGTGGCGTTGACGGTGAAGGTGCCATCGAGGTTGTCATCGACGCGGAAGAAGTCCATCGCGGCGACCTGTACAAAGTCAGTATCGGCCACGGTATTCAAGGGACCGTCGATCCGGACAACCATTTCGTAACCGAACAGGCCAGGGGTGCCGAGGCTGCGGTCGTAGAAGAACGACACTTCGCCATTGACGCCACACTGAGCCGGATCGGCCAGGGTCGTGCTGGCGGTGACCGAAGCAGCGCTATTCACGTAAGCCAAGGCCAGAGCCGATGCGCTTTCGGCGCCAACTTCGGGATAGTGAGTACCACTCGTGTATACGAATCCACCAGAAGCATCCTGGGTTGCACCCAGCCAAACACCGGCGTCATAGGTCGCGGCACTTGTTGCTGCTGTCTGAGGCAAATATTTGCCCATCGCGGTTGTCACATAGGCGGTTGCCTGCCAACTGCGGTCGTTGACACCAAGGTTTGCACCCCACGAATCGCTGAATGCACCGTCGTCGTATTGGCATTCGAGCAAGCGGGCTTCCAACACGGGCAGATCGCCCAAATGGGTACCGGTGGTGGCAAAAGCCTGGATGAGGCCCTGAACACCAAGCGAATACCACCAGTAGTCTTTATTCAGGAAGTCCAGATCGTTACCCTTGCACCGACCGTCGAAGTCAAAATAGACGGTATTCAAGGTGAAGCTGTCTGTATAGAGCAAGTCCGCCATATCAACGGCGTCTGCAGCATAAGTTGCGGCTGGGAAGGCTACGCCAAGTTTCGCCACGGCTTCTACATATGCCCCCACATCCCAGGCGATGAGACCGTTCGCATAACCAGCGTTATAACGACCGTCACGAATGGCTTCAGCAACCGACACAGCAGTGCCAGTACCGGTGTTCGTCAAACGCCAAGCCCAGATGTCCTCGGCTTTGGTCTGATAAACAAGCGCGGATTCGGGCGTTCCTGTCAGTGCTGCATAGCGCAGCAGGAACACAATGTCCCCTGCATAATGAAGACTCACGGGAGCATTGAGCAACGTATAGGCTGCAACATCGTCGAGCACCGTACGCAACGCAGGGTCACCAGTCAGGTCGTATAAGTCGAACAGTTTGCTCGCAACCACGCCGTACACGTTGACCGCACTAGCGCCTGCCTTGTGCTCAAACAGAGTCGTACTCCAATCCCAACCGCCATCATCCGGGTCAAGATCGGTAACGGCGCCGTTACCAGCATTATCCTCAGTAATATCCGCCTGCATCCGGCGGATGTAGTCACCCGCAGCAATCGCCGCAGCTTTCAAATCGGTAGGGTCGCCAAAAGCTTTGTCGGTCAAAGCAGGCGCAGCAGGACGAACAGTCTTGCTGATTTCCCCGGGCGTAGCGATCGGGCCAGCAGCCATAGCGACGCTGCTGAGAGCCCAAACCCCGAGAATCATGGTGATCAGCAATAAGTGACGAGTCTTCATTTTGCCCTCCAAAGATTGAAATAAGCCAAAACATTGGCACTTCCGGGGTTCTGATCCCCCGACTATTCAGTTGCTGGAGACTGGGCTCCGGCGCAGAAACCGCCACCGTTGCCGACACATGAAAGAGCCACCTTTATTGCTAAAGGTTGCAAAATCACGTAGAATCCTAAATCAGGTCTCTGAAAGACGGATTCGTGCGTAAACAGGTGCTGTTTCTGATTGGGCGATATGGGCGAGTGTGCGAAAATCGACGAGTGGGCGAAATCGTCGAATGTTAAAAGACCGACAAGCGGTCACCTGGGCGAGGGGATCGAGCGATGAAGAGATGATTGCAGATTGCACGAAAAATTGCAAGTACGAATTAAGATGTTCACCAATAAACAAAAATTATTTCATATAAAGCGACAATTGTGACGAAAATGATCAACTTCGCATCCCCACCTACCACATTGTCTAACATTTATTTGGGGCCTGCGCACCCCAGGGTCCAGGCACCGATCACCCCACACCCGCTATCACCTATTCGGTTGGCAGGCAAACAAGGCGAGTTGTCGCCCTCGTTGTTCGTCTTCGCTTACTGCAACCGGCGGTAGGCCTCCCGAGCGCGATTGATGTCTGCCTGAGACGGCTTGACCCGGATCGAAATGTAGCCCTCGATCTGGCCAAACGTTCCAGCGGATCGATGGGGCTGTGGAACATGTCGTTCACTTTCATCAGCTCCATGAGGTAGGCCACGGTCATCAGGGAGTTGTCCATCACTTCGCGCGAAGCCAGGACCGTCGCTGACAGTTCATTGATAGCCAAGCCGATGGCTGTCAGGGTGGTCTGGATTTCTTCGTTGGCGGTCTTCGTGGTGCGCGATAATTCTTTGACCTCGTTGGCGACCACGGCAAACCCGCGCCCGGCTTCTCCGGCTGTCGCTGCTTCGATCGTCGCATTGAGCGCCAGGAGTTTCGTGCGGTCGGCGATGTGGTCTATGGTCTTGAGCAGCTTGTCGATGGAACCGAAGTTCGACTCCAACTCGTTCAGCTTCTCGCTGACCGAAGTCAACTGGCCCGACACCTGGCCCGTTTCCTGGACCACACCCTCATCCGAAGCAGGTGCAATCGCGTGGTTTTATTCGGCTTCCACAGCTTCAACTTCTGCCACGGCCACGTGATCATCCGCAGTACACATGAAAGTCGCCCGGCCCAGGGCCCACCGGTTAAACAGGCACAACATTACTGATTTCCGCAGCATCATAGGCTTTCCCGCCTGCTCCTTGAGACCAATCCGGAATTGACCCGCGCCCGGGATTTCCCTATTCCTGATGCAGGTGACCATCCCCACCACCGGCCGCGGCCTGCCCCACTTTGGCTTGCTGCCGGACGACCCAGTAAGGGGCAACCATGACCATCAACCGCGTCTACGCAGCGGCCGGATCGGCCAATGAAGAATTCAAATCCCAGTATGTTCGCAGCCTGAAATGGGCCAGTCTTGGTGCGGTGACTCTCACGGCGGTGATGGTTTGGTATTCGCCGCAGTATGTGCCGACGCCGTACACGTTGCGCGATGAGACGATGCATATCACGGACGTCGAGATCATCTACGATATAGAGAAACCAGCGGAGGTCGCACTGGCGCCAGAGTTGCCCAAGGAGCTTGAAGTTGTCGAAGAAGAGTTCGAAGGAGAGATCGGCGAATTCGCCGACAATATCTTTGATATAGACACGATGTTCCGGCCTCGGTTTTCCGAATCCTACTATGATGATTTTGTTGTTAGCAGCAGCAAACCCCGGTTGATTTCCCAGGCCAAACCCCACTATCCCGAAGTCGCGCGCCTGGCCCAGGTCGAAGGCATGGTGATCGTGAAAGTTTTGGTGGGAGTCGACGGCCAGGTCAAGGCCGCCGAGATCGTCCAAGGCAGCCACCCATTATTGAACAACGCCGCGCTTAAGGCCGCGCGGCGCTGCACGTTCACAGCTGGTGAGCAACGCAAAATGAAGGTGCAAACCTGGGTCGCGGTGCCCTACAACTTCAAGCTGCACTAGTAGCCGGCGCTACATTCCGGCCGGCCACAACCAGCCAAAAATGCCGCCGGTGAACAGCGCGTAAAGCAGCGAGTCGAACAACGACTTGAGCGTGGTGCTCCATTTACGATTGAACCAGATGGAGTTCTGCATCAGGGCCAGTCCATAACCCATGAACGCCACCACGCTCGCCACGCGCGAGACGGTCAGGTATTCGGTGCCGGGCTCCAACGTCATGCGGGTGACGTACGCCACAAAAACGCTGACCAGAACGCAGTAGATGAACCACTGCACCAACGTCTTGCCCATGGCAAACTCACCGTTGGGATACACGGTCATGATGGCCACCGGACCTTTGGCCAGGCGTGCCTTGTATTCATCGGTCTCACGGGTTTTCTGGTCGACGCAGCCAGGGAACATGTAGTCGCCGGCCGGGATGTTGAAGGGCCGCAGGGCATCCATCACACCGTCTTCATCGGGCACCTTGTCGAAGTTGCTGTTGTGGTATTTTAAGACCATGTGGGTCACGAAACTGATCAAAAATGCGGCCACGGCGGCCAGCAGGATGGGCATCCAGAGGGCGAACAGGGAGATCATAGGGACTCCTCACGGGGTGGGCTAATTGACATCTGTTCTCAGAATATACCCCAAACAGGCGGCGGTATACCTCAAAATCCCGGTTTGCAGGGTTGCCGGGAACAAAAGCGGACAATAACGGTTCTGTATTGTCGGTAGACAGTTTCATTCGGAGACACCCCGACCGATCGGAGCGACATGAGAAAGGCTCTTGTCCTATTGTCCATGCTGGCTTGTATCTGCACCGTTCCCAGCTCCTATGCCCAGATCGTACCCGACGAACCCAACGTTGATGAACAGATCAGCCCGTTTGTGCGCCGGATATTTGAGGACTCCAAGGGAAACATGTGGTTCGGCACCAATGGTGATGGCGTCATCCGCTACGATGGCATTTATCTCATGTATTACTCCATCGCAGAAGGCTTCGGTGGACACACGGTGCGGGGAATTGCTGAAGACAAAGACGGCCAGGTCTGGTTCGCAACCTCTGGCGGAATCTCCAAATATGACGGAATGTCTTTCACCAATTTTAGCGAAGAAGATGGCATGGTCGGTCATGATGTCTGGGCCATGGACATCGACAGCAAAGGCATCATCTGGGTCGGGACATTGCAAGGCGTGAGCCATTTCGACGGTGAGGTGTTTACCCCGTTCGCCATTCCCGATGCCGAACCGGACCACTTGAGGGGCGTCACCAGCGCCAAGATCATCCACAGCATCATGGAGGACAGCCAAGGAAAAATGTGGTTTGGCACCAACGGCGGAGCCTATGTCTACGATGGAGAATCGTTGACCAACATTTCAGAGAAAGACGGCCTGTGCAACAAAGCCGTGAACTGTATTTTGGAGGGTGAAGACGGAGACATTTGGTTCGCCACGCACCACAACGGCATCTGTCGCTGGAACGGATCATCGTTCACCCACGTGACGGAGCAGGATGGGGTCCATGGCACCGAAGTGTGGGATCTGTTTCGTGACAGTTCCGGCAACATCTGGTTTCCCACCGAAGGCTACGGCGTCTACCGCTACGATGGAAAATCGTTTACAAATTTTTACAGCCAGGAGGGCCTGGCCAGCAGGGCCGTGCAATGCACCTATGAAGACAAGGAAGGCCGGATTTGGTGTGGCGGTTGGTTGGGACTGTATCGTTTCGACGGGAAGTCTTTTGTCAATGTCACCAGCAGAGGGCCTTGGTAATAAGGACAAAAAACACCGCCACAGGATCAACCTGTGGCGGTGTCATTTCTATTCTGATCCACCCGGAGCGAACAATCCCGCCTCTAACGAGTATGCTTATCCGCCGAAATCCGAGCCTGCGCCCGCGAAACAGCCATCCGGGCCCGCTCGCGATCCAACTCGTTTTCCATCGAAGTCAACCGTTGCCGCGCACGCTCCAAAGCCTCTTCGGCGCGCACCACATCGATTTCTTCCCCGATTTCACAGGTATCGGTCATCAGGTTGACCACGTTGTCGCTGATCTCGACAAATCCGGTGCCCACCGAGAAATACTTCTCGCTGCCGGCCTCGTCAATTTTCAGCCCCACCAGACCAGGCGCCACCGCACCGACCAGCGGCGCATGGTTGGCCCAGACACCAATATATCCGGCAAGACCAGGGATCGTCGCCGAAATGGCGTCGCCCTCGTAGGCTGTCTTGTCTGGCGTGACGATCACGACCTTGAAGCTCTTGGCCATGGCTAGTCCTCCGCCTGCAGCTTCTCGTAGTTTTCGATGACTTCCTCGATGGCGCCGCACATGTAGAAGCACTGCTCGGGGATGTGATCATATTCGCCGTCGACCAGGCCACGGAAGCTGCGGATGGTGTCCTCCAGCTTGACGTAACGACCGGTCATGCCGGTGAAGACCTCGGCCACGAAGAACGGCTGCGAGAGGAATTTCTGGATCTTGCGAGCGCGTTCGACGGCCACCTTATCGGTGTCCGACAACTCGTCCATACCCAGGATGGCGATGATGTCCTGCAGATCCTTGTAGCGCTGCAGAATACCCTGCACCTCACGGGCCAGGTCGTAGTGCTCTTGGCCCAACACACCAGGCTCGAGAATACGACTCGTCGAATCCAGGGGATCCACGGCGGGGTAAATACCCAGCTCAGCAATCTGGCGGGACAACACCGTGGTCGCATCGAGATGCGAAAACGCGGTGGCCGGCGCCGGATCAGTCAAATCATCGGCGGGCACATAGATGGCCTGCACCGAGGTGATCGAACCGCTGCGAGTTGAAGTAATGCGCTCCTGCAACTGACCCATTTCCGTGGCCAGCGTGGGCTGGTAACCCACCGCCGAAGGCATGCGACCCAACAGGGCGGATACTTCAGAACCGGCCTGGGTGAAGCGGAACATGTTGTCAACGAAGAGCAGCACGTC
>DAOVTU010000337.1 GCA_030632925.1 Candidatus Krumholzibacteriia bacterium
CACCGTGAAACAGTCTGTCGGCGTTGAGGCACGATTGCCGGGCGAACGCAGGGTACCCGGCCCGGGACCTTCGTTCCCGGCCGAAAACGTCACCACCACACCGGCAGCTTCACAGTTGTCGATCACCGACCACCACACGCTGTCGCAGGCCATGTAGCCGGCGTCCGTCGTCACGCCCCAGCTGTTGTGGCACACATCGGGCACGTCGTCGGAGGTATTGGGATTGCCATCCGGATCGGCCAACCATTCGAATCCGGCGATGACATTGTTGTCCAGTTCAGCCAGAGACGACTCGATGGCGTTGGTGGCGATCCACTGGGCGCCCGGAGCCACGCCTGTGGTGTCGAAAGCGGTCGCGCCGGTGATCGTGCCCATGACATGGGTACCGTGACCGGCCCGGTCGATGGGAAAACTGGGCGAACCGGCACCGCCGATGTCATTCCAGGCCGCACTCGCCGCCACGAAATTTCCACGCCAGCGACCACTCAGGGCCGGATGGGTGCCGTCCACCCCGGAATCCATATTGGCCACCAGGCTACCAGCTCCAGTGATGCCCAGTTCGTGCCACACGCGGTCTGCCCCGATGACCTGTACACTGGCCACAACGATGCCTTGCGCACCCTTGTCGGTCTGTGGTGCGGCGGCCTTCACCATCACCGGCGTGATCAACTCCACTTCCAGATCCGGCTCGATGGTTTTGACGTCAGAACGCATGGCCAGCTCGCGAACAGCGGCCACCGTCCCTTTGACAACCACGGCATTGACGATCCAGTGGGGCACGTAGCCGATGATGCCTTCATTGGCGCTTTTGGTGGCCAGGGACTGCAACAGCCCCTGCTGTGAACTTTTGGCGACGTCCTGCAACGTCCCCACCACAGCACCATGCCGGGCGGGCAGCGTAGCCTTGGCGGCGCGCAATTCCTTGTCCAGGGCGGCAATATCCGGCTGCTCCTGCATCACGACCAGGACCCTGACCACGTCCTGGTCGCTCAGGCTCGCCATGATGGTCTCGAGGCCGGGCGAAACCGTTCCGGCGATCGCTTGACTGGACAATTGACCGGCCACGAACAAGCTGAGTATGAGAACCATTTTTTTCACTGCCAACACTCCATCGTTTTTCAGCCCATGTGCTGTTCACTGATGTGTCATTCACTTGGTGCCGAAACGATAATCGGTGCTGGGCAGGTGGCGCTAACGGTACCGTTCCCATGGTGCGCTGAAACGTGCCAAATCATGTTCCAAGTGATGGAACATGGGGTTTTGAGCTTGTTTGGGAGGATTTTCAGACCAAAATCGGGCCTGAATACAGGAAAGTCCGGCAGGTCAAACGGGGCCTAAAAACAAGGCCCGGTATCTGCCGTTCACAACAGTGTGAAGCAGGATACCGGGCCCGTTTTTATTCTCAACAGCAGCAAGTATCAGTAATGGCCCTACGCCACTTCCGCCTTGCCAGCATCAATTTTTTTCGTCACGGCCATGAAGATCAGCAGCGCGATCAACGAAATCATGCCGACACCAATGTAGGCATACCACAGATAATGGGCGTGGGCATACGCCTCAGGCATGGGCCCTTGACCGGCCAGTGCCAACTTGTGCGCCGCCTGGGTCGCCGCATCCAGGGTACTGGGCTCCGGGCAATAGGCTTTCAGCAGGTAACCGGAGAAGGCGAAGCCGAACATCCAGGCCACAAAAGTGTTGATGTGGGCAAAGCCGAGGAAGGTGCCCTCCTGGCCCTTGGGCGCCTGCAGCGAAGCGAACTCCAGCCACTTGGGGCTCAGGAAACATTCGGCGATACCCTGCAGTGCGATACCGATCACCATCATCAGGACGATGGGATGCACATTCAAACCTAACACGTTGACATCGCCGTGGATCCAGGCCGAGGCCGCCATGGCAACCGCAGAAAAGGGAATGATCATCATGGCCACCAGAATCGAATTCTGGGGTTTCCACCTGCGCACCAGATGGGTGACGAGGACCACAAAAACAACCACGATGAAGGGGTTGATGTTGGCCAGCCATTCGGGCTTGTATCCCTCACCAGCCATGCGCAATACGTACTTGGGCATCGAAGCGTACAACTGACCCTGGATGGCCCAGAAGCCCGCCGTGATCAGGATGAGCATCAGGAATCTGATGTTGCTGACCGCAGCCCACATGCCGTTCAGGACTTCCGTGATATTTTTGGTTTTCGCGGTTGCTCCATCACGGTCGGGGAAGTAGACCAGGGCCACGATGATCAGCGCCAGCAGCGAAGCCGCCGCCGAGAAGAACGGCACTTTTTGCACGCCCATCTGAATCCGGATATCCGCCACAACGGTCTTGCCGATAAACGAGCCGATGTTGACGACCATGTAAAAGATGCTGAATGCCCGCGCCCGGTTTGCCTCATTGGACGACTTGCTCACTGTCCCGGATATCACCGGTTTGACGATGGACCCCCCAAGCACGATCAACACCAACCCCACGCCCACCGGCGCCATGGTGCTGAAAATTCCAAGCATTCCATAGCCCAGGGTCAGCAGGGCAAAAGCGATCATCAGGGCATAGCGAAAACCGATACGATCAGCCAGGGCCCCGGTGAAAAACGGCACCAGGTAGATCCAGCTGCCAAACAGTCCCGCCACCCAACCGGCCTGGACGTCGTCAAGACCAACCACCCGGTTCAGATACAGACCCAGGGCGATGAAGGTCCCATAATAAGCAGCGCGTTCACAGAGTTCTGCGGCATTGCCGGTCCAGAACATACGGGGAAAGCGCCAGGATTGGACGTCTTGGCTCATGTTTGATCTCCTGAAGGGATTGTGGAGTCTGCCTGAGGCGATTCGCCCCACAAATGCAGGGCACCGCAAATGTAGGGCATAACGCCGGATTTGTTAATCGATTTCTATCGAGCCAGGGGGCAGATCACCCCTGGAGATACAACTCTCCTCCTGGCCCAAGCGGCAAACCGATCAGCAACCAGATCACCAACAGCACCATCCAGGCCACCAGGAAGGTCATGGAATAAGGCAACATGGTGGCGATCACAGTACCCATGCCCGCTTTGGGATCGTAGCGCTGCAAATAGGCCACGATCAGGGCAAAGAAAGACATCATGGGCGAGATAATGTTGGTGGCCGAGTCGCCGATCCGGTAAACGCCCTGTATCAATTCCGGCGAATAGCCGAGCAGCATGAACATGGGCACGAAGACCGGCGCCATGAAGGCCCACTTGGCCGAAGCGCTGCCCATCAACAGGTTCAGCAAGGCCGACAGCAGGAGGAAGGACAGCATCAATGGGATGGGCCCCAGTCCCGAAGCCTGCAATCCTTCAGCACCCTTGATGGCCAGGATCATGCCCAGATTCGTGTACTTGAAATAGGCCACGAACTGGGCGGCAAAAAACACGAGCACCATAAACAAGCCCATGGTTTCCATGGCTTGCTTCATCCCCACGATCACATCGTTGTCGCTGCGGAAGGTGCCGGCGCCGAACCCGTAGGCGATGCCTGACAAAAGCCCGCCCAGGAAAATCGAGGTCACGATGCCATGCATGAAGGGCGAGTGCAGGATATCACCACTGACGGGATCACGCAGGAAACCCGAGGCCGGAATCAGGCCCCAGAGCACGATGCCCATGAACAGAACATTGACGGCCGAAGCCCAGGCCAAACCCTTCTTCTCTGTTGCCGTCAGCGGACCCACTTGTTCGTCACCCTTCAGGCCGTCGCCTTCGAAAACGCCCAGGCGCGGTTCGACCACTTTTTCGGTGACCCAGGTTCCGGCCGCCGCGACTACAAAAGTACTGACAATCATGAACCAGTAGTTGCAGAGGGGAGTCACCGTGTAGGTGGGATCCATGATGCGGGCCGCTTCCTGGCTGATGCCCGCCACCAGCGGATCAATGGTGCCCAACAACAGATTGGCGCTGAAGCCACCCGATACTCCGGCGAAGGCCGCAGCCAGACCGGCGATGGGATGCCGACCCACCGACAGGAAAATGATGGCTCCCATAGGAACCAGCAGCACGTACCCCACATCGCTGGCTATGTTCGACATCACGCCAGCCATGACCAAAACAAAGGTCAGCATCCGCGGCGGGGCGGCGTGCACCAGCAGGCGCAGCAACGTACCGATCAGGCCGCTTTTTTCCGCCACGCCGATGCCCAGCAGGGCCACCAGGACCGTGCCCAGGGGCGCAAATCCGGTGTAGTTGTGGACCGTGTTTTCGAGGATCCAGTGCAGCCCATGGCACGAAACCAGATTGATGGGCTCGATCAGCGACCCGTCCTTGGGGTTGACCGCATCGAGGCCCAACAGGCTCGTCAGCCAGGACAACAGGATAATGGCCAGGGAAAATGAAGCGAAGAGGGTCGCCGGATGCGGCAAGCCGTTGCCCAGTCGTTCTATCGTGCTCAGGAACCGGGATACTAGCGTTGGTTTGGTACTCAAAGATGCCTCCTTGGGGTGAGGAGGCATCATATTTCAAATGAGGAAAAAAATCGACATCTACCGCATATTATCGACCGATTCGTGCCAACTCCACTTCAGCCCGCCGCTGAGACAGAGGATAATCGGCTCTCGCGGTGACCGCAC
>DAOVTU010000176.1 GCA_030632925.1 Candidatus Krumholzibacteriia bacterium
AATGGCGACCTGATTCTTTCGTCACGCCCGACAGTCACGATCAGCGGCACGGTGCGCGGGCCGGACCTGCTGCCGGTCAGCGGTGCGACGATCATGATTCCCGAGACACCATTGCCGGACCTGCTGACCGATGCGAACGGTTTCTACACCCTGGACCTGCCCACCGGCACCGGCCAGATTTTTGATGTGCGGGCCTCCGCTCCTGGCCTGGGACATCAAGTGCAGCAGATCGATCCGGTCAGCAACGTGACCTTGGACTTCGATCTGCCCGAACTGACCTGGGAAGATTTCGAATCCGGCGGCTTTGATTCCTACGCCTGGCAATTCGGCGGCGACTTCCCCTGGCAGGTCGACATCAACGAAGTTCACGAGGGCACCTTCAGTGCCCGCGGCGCCGACGTGGCCAACGGGCAGTCTTCGGAGATGTTCCTGGACTACTTCGTGGCCGCCGACAGCGATCTCAGCTTCTGGTTCAAGGTGTCGTCCGAATTCAGTTTCGATTTCCTGTACTTCCTGCTCGACGGCCAAATCCAAGGCGCCTGGTCGGGCGAAGAGCCCTGGACCCAGTTCGTGTTGACGGTGCCCAAAGGCAACCACACCTTCCGCTGGGTTTATGCCAAGGACGAGGCCATCAGCGCTGGCACCGACGCCGCCTGGGTCGACCTGATCGAGTGGCCGCTGACCGGCGAGGAAATGTTCCCGGGCCTGAGCGTGGACACCGCTTCGCTCGCCCGGACCCTGAACCCGGATTCGACCGTCACCACCATCATGACCATCACCAACACCGGCGGCGAAAATCTGACCTATTCGCTTTCGGCGGCCCCGTTGGGCAAACAAGTGAATGCCACCAAGGCTGCAGTGCCGGATGTGCCGGATCGTGGCCCGCTCGGCAAGGGGGAAAAGGATCTGAGGCCAACGGTGAGCGTGGCGCCAACCGGAGCCGGCGGCCCGGACACCTTCGGCTACACCTGGCAGGACAGCGACGACCCCGATGGTCCGGCTTACGCCTGGGTCGATATTTCGGGTATCGGCACCCTGGCCGGCACGGGCGACGACATGAGCTTTGGCGCCTTTGATTTGGGCTTCCCCATGACCTTCTATGGCGAGTTGTGGAGCACCGTGCGCATCAATACCAACGGCTTCCTCAGCTTCACCTCGACCAGCAGCCCCTATGTGAATCCGTTTCTGCCTGATCCGGCTCTGCCCGACAACGTCATTGCTCCGTTCTGGGACGATTTGGACCCCAGTTCGGGTGGCGAAATTTTCTACTGGGCCGATCCCGCCGCCGATCAGTTTATCGTGCAGTACCAGGATGTAGCGCGGTACGGCAGTGCGGCCACCGAAACCTTCCAGGTCATCCTCAAGGCTAACGGCTCGATCACCTTCCAGTACCAGGACGTGAGCGAGACCGGCCACTGCACCGTGGGCATTGAAAACGCCGCGGGCAATGACGGCTTGACCGTGCTCTACAACAACGACACCTATCTGCACAACGACTTGGCGGTGCAGGTGGTGCCGCCCGGTTTCCTGCCCTGGGTGCAGATCAGTCCCCTGGCGGGCGTGGTTGCGCCGGGACAAAGCGCGCCCATCAGCGTGACCCTCGACGCCGGGGATCTGGCTTTGGGACTGCATCTGGCCGTGCTGACGATCAGCTCCAACGATCCGGCCAACCCTTCGGTTCTGGTGCCGCTGCTGCTGACGGTTGAAGTGGCCAGTGGGGTTGCCGAGCCAGAGTTGCCTCGGGCCGTGAGCTTGACTGGCGCGGTGCCCAATCCGTTCAATCCGCAGACCGAAATCCATTACGCACTACCTGCTGCAGGGCCAGTTTCCCTGCGGGTTTATGACATCAAGGGCCGCTTGGTGCGCACATTGGTAGAGAGTTCCGAGGGCGCCGGTGCGCACACTGCTCGCTGGGATGGCCGGGATGTTCGCGGACGCTCTGTGGCTTCGGGCACCTACTTTGCGCGGCTGGTGGCGGCCGGGGAAAGTCGCGTCAAGGCCATGGCTTTGGTGCGTTGATACCTGCGCCCTGATTCCGTATTTTAAATTGTCGATCCGTTACCCAATGGTTGAAGCCCTACTGGAGTTGCCCATGAAGTTCACGTCTGCCCTTGAGAGCCGCCGTTGCGCACTTCTGCTTCTTGTCTGCGTATTGGGCCTGATGGCGCCACTGAACGCAGCGGCCCTCAACCTGGGAGCAGGGTGGACGCGTTCCGACGTGGGGTTGCAGAACGATGGCGATGGGATCTATCTGAGCGTGGGCAACGAGGTCCCGCTGCACAATTCCATTTTTGATCTCACCTATGCCCTGGACTACGTACAAAAAAAAGGCAGCCAGCCAACTCCGTTTACCGATCCGGTGGCGGGCTTTGCCGTTGAAGATGCCGAAGTGACATTGCACGTGCTGGAACCGGGAATTTTCGTGGGCGCCCATGCACCAGGCCTGCCGGTTGTGCCGCGCATCTACGTCGGGGGTTCCATCGGTCTGAAGGTGAGTGAGAGCTGGAGCGATTTTCCCGGCGAACCCAACCAGAATTACGGCTACAAGGAGACGGACATCATCGTGCATCTGGGCTTGTCGGCGGCCGTGGGGCCGGTCACGCTGGATGTGCGTTGGTCCAAGAGTGCGGTGGGGCAACTACTGCGCGATGATCAGGATTTGCCCTTGTGGAGTGCGAACAAGGCTGATGATCCGTTGGCTGATGTCGAGGCGCCCATCGAAGGTTACAAGCCCGAGGTGCTGCGGGTGGGCGCGGCCTTTTCTTTCTAGGCCTACTGCCGGATCAACAAAACCGCTCCCAATACCACCAGCAGCAGACTGACCAGACGCCGGAAAGTGCGTTCGGAAATCTGCACGTGCAGGCGGTGTCCGATCCATCCTCCCAGCAAAACCGCCGGCATGACCAGTAACGACGACCACAGTCGCGGCCCAGTCACCAGGCCGGTGGCCACATAGCTTGGTACCCGCACAAAAGACATCAGCAGAAATATTGTCATCAGGTTGGCCCGGAAGGCACTTTTACCAACGGCTGACAGGTGGTACCAGACGATGAGTGGGGGCCCGCCGGTGCCGAATAGTCCGGTCAACAGGCCGCTGATCAGGCCGGTGGGCGGTGCGGCGATGGCCCGGGGCTTGAAGCGCCCATCTGGCGGCAATTTGATGAACAGCAAACCCACTGCGACCAGAAACCAACCCAGGACAGTCAGCATGATTCGCGGTTCGGCGGTGCTCAAGAGCATGGCGCCCAGTGGTATGCCAACGGCAATCCCGATTCCCAAACCCAGAATCGGCCGCCACCGAATCTCCCGCCGCGCCTGCCAACTGACGAACAGTTCGGCCGGCAGGTTCACCAATAGCAACAGCACCACCACGTCCTGCAATTCGGGGAACAGCAGGGCCAGGCCGCCCACGGCGATTAATCCTGATCCGAAGCCCAACAATACGTACACGATCTGGGCGACGATGAGGACGGCGCAGGTGATGGCGAATTCGAGGGGGCTGGCAAAGATGGTGGTGGGCAACGGGGCTCCAGGTACGCAAAAGACCAAGGGAGAGGCACTTGGCCTGCATTATCGCCGGGCACGGGGGGGGGCGCAATGTTGGTTTGGAAAATATTGGTTGCAAGTAAAAAGGTTATAAACTAAACTATATAAAACACAACGAAAGGCCGACCATGCCCCAGCTGCCCAATGACATCCCCCTGGATTTTCAGAATCCGGCCCACGAGGCCCTCATGAACGTGCTTTGGACCGGCACGCTGCTGAAGAAGACGTCCCGCACTTTCTTCAGGAACGCCCCCCTGACCGAGGCTGAGTTCAATTTGTTGATGGTGCTACGCCACAGCGAAAATTCCCTCAGTCAGAACGACTTGAGTGATCGCCTATTGGTGGACAAGTCCAATGTCACTGGTCTGATCGACCGGCTGGAAAAGGCGGGCCTGATCCAGCGCAACGTCGTGGCGGGCGATCGGCGCCGGTATCACATCACGTTGACGGATGAGGGTTCAGAGCTGGTCGACGATCTCAATCCCTACTACTACCGCTTGGTCTCCGAAGTCATGGGCGGGCTGAGCGAACGCGAATTTGGCACGTTGGTGCGCCTGACCCGTAAAGTGCGGGCCGGATTGCGCACGGCTAAAACCACGTTCCCCAAGGAAGGTTGAAGTCATGGAACTGCTAGTCATCCTGGGAGTCCTATTCGTCCTGGCCGGGCCCGTTGGGTTGATCGTGGCCATTGTGGCGTACCGCCGCGCTGGAAAATTGCGGCGTGAAATGTGGGAGATGTTGGCGCAGCAGGCACCGGCAACCGAAGCTGCACCTTCGGCACCGGTTGCAGAATCAGCCGTCATCAGCCCTCCGCCGGCAGTACGACCCCCGGTCCCTGCCCCGGTTGCCGCACGTCCGCAACCGCCGAAAGCGGCACCCGCGGCACCCCGTCCCAAACGGCAGGCCGTCGATTTCGAATCCATCCTGGGTGGTCAATGGCTGACCTGGGCCGGTATCCTGGCGTTGTTCTTTGGCACCGCTTTCTTCCTGGGTGTGGACCTCGGTGAGGGCGGGCTTAGCGGCTTGCCCCAGATCCTGATTGGTTTGGCAGTGGCGGCTGTATTCGGTTTTGTCGGGCACCGCCTAAGCTCCCGCGCCGAACGCTTTCTGGGTCTCGGCCTGCTCGGTGGCGCCGTGGCCCTGCTCTTTTTGGCGATGTTCGCCGCCTATGGTTTTCACCATCTGGTGCCCCTGGTGGTGGTTTTCCCGCTGCTGCTGGTGGTCGCCACCGTGGGTGCGCTGCTGGCCCTCAATCGCGATTCATTGACCATCGCTTCGTTGACTCTGGTGGGCGCTTTCCTGACCCCGGTGGTTATGCTTGGACTTAACAACGACGCCAGTGTCTACGATGCGGTGTTGCCGTATATCGTGGCGGTCAACGTGGGCGCCGTGCTCGTGGGCCTGCGCCGCGGTTGGGCCGGATTGCCTCTCGGTGCGTTCATCTCCTCGCTCTTGTTGGTGACTTCCTGGTGGAACTGGCAACCTCGCCAGGACCTGTGGTCGTTCCTGTCGGTGTCCGGTTCGTGGCTGGTTTTTGCCGCGGCCCCCTGGCTGCAAAGGGAAGCAACCCGATTCTGGAGCCTGGCCCGGGCTGGAGTCCTGACGGCCAACGGCCTGTTCTACGCACTGTTCTGCCACGAAATGTTGACCGCCGGGGGCACCGGAGCCCAGGGCGGGATGTTGGTGGGTCTGGCAATGATCTATTACACCATGAGCATCCAGATGAAGTCCCGTCGGGGCGAAGATCCGGCGTCACGTCTGGCCCACACCACAGCTGCGGCCCTGGCCCTGATGGCCGTGCCGGTATTGCTGGACGCCGCCTGGGTCACCATCGGTTGGACGGTGTTGGCTGGCATCCTATTGATGTCCGGCCTGCGCGAAAAAGATTTCTGGCAACGCGCCACCGGCCTGGCGGTGTTGGTGATCGGCATGTTCCGCGTTGCGTTCCTGGATGTGCCCTCATCCCGGGATACCGTCAAAGGCTTCCTGCCCCTGATCAATGGCGACTTCCTGGCCGGTCTGGCCGCAGTGGGCCTGATGGGTTGGATTTTCTGGGCCTACCACCGCTACGAAGACCGTTTGCGCCCGGCAGAACTGAAGTGGCGTTCGTCCTTCCTGGTGGTCGCCATCTCGACCCTTGTCTGGAAGCTTTCGGCAGAATTGGCGGCCTATTTCCAGTGGCGCCAAAACGTCCATGGCGTGGAAGCCGAACCGGACCAGTGGTTGTGGATGGCGCTGCTGTGGACGGCGTGCGGCTTGGCCACGATACTGACCGGTCTGCGCACGCGGTACTTGCCGGTGCGGCGTCCGGGCTACGTCTTTCTGAGTGTGGCGTTGGCCGGTACGGTATTATTTTCGCTGGGCCAGGGTGTGGACCTGGTCCAGGCCTATCGCCCCATTTTCAACCTGCCCTTCCTGCAGGGTGCGGTCCTGGCCGCGGCTTTGGGAGTCCTGGCCTGGCGCGTGAAACGGTCCCCGTCTGACTTGGGCCCGACCGAACGCAGCCTCAGTACGCCGTTGATGTTGGTCGCGATTCTGCTGATGTTCGTCAAGGTTTCCCTGGAAGTCCTGGCCTACTTCAAGCTGGGCGGCGCCGGGGCAGCGGCCAACCAGGTTCTCAAAAGCCAACTCACGCTGTCGATGGTGTGGGGGCTGTATGCCGGCGTGGTGATTGCCGTCGGGTTCGCCCGCCGCTTCAAGCCGGTGCGCCTGTTGGGCATGTCGTTGTTGGGCCTGACGGTGTTGAAGGTGTTTTTGGTCGACATGCAGTCTCTGGCGCGGGGTTACCGGATCGCGGCCTTTGTTGCGCTCGGTGTTCTGTTGCTGGGAATTTCGTTGCTCTATCAGCGCGAGCGGCGCTCAGAACTCGAGGTTGAAGAATAGCAAAACCCGGGGCCGGCCATTGTCGCCGGCCCCGGATATCTCACCTGGTTTTTTAGTCGTCCTTTTTCTCCGCCAGATCCGCC
>DAOVTU010000611.1 GCA_030632925.1 Candidatus Krumholzibacteriia bacterium
TAGGTATTGAGTGCGAGGCCGGGATGTACGGTCGTCAGCCGTTCTCTCTCGACGCCCCACTCATTCTCCAGCAGCCGAGCTGTGTTTCGACTGTTGGCGATCACCAGGGCGGCTTGCGACAGCACCTGACGCGTCATCCAGGTCAACTGTCTGCTGCTACTGGCTGTGTTGAGCTCTTCGCCGTGGACAGAGCACGCATACTTCAGGCCGAGCCGGCGTCGACAGCGCCAGGCCAACCACCCCTCGGGAATCGCCCGAGCCGCGTGTAGCCGATCGACGGGATACTGCCGCGCAAGGGTTCGAAGGGCATGGAAGGCTCGGCGATATCCGCGCCGCCAGCCCGCTGGTCCTGCGCCTGAACACGCGCACGTTGAAGGCCAGCCGTTCGGGTTCGTTCGCCGCGCGCCTGGATCACGCCGAAAAGGTTTTCCTGGAAGAGCTCATGACCACAGCCGAGCCCGTCGAAGGTATCGACGCTTTCTACGGCAAGCGCGCGCCCGAATGGAGAAACGCATGAAGATCGTCATCGTTGGTGCCGGTGCTCTCGGCGGTCTGGTCGGTGCACAACTGACCGCCGCCGGTGAAGACGTCACCCTCATCGAGATCAACGAGGCCCGCACCCGGTTGCTGAACGAGACAGGCCTGTTTGTGGCCGAAGGCACCCAGGGCGAATCCTGCGTGCCGGTCAAGGTCGTCACCAGTGCTGAGGGCCTGCCGGTGGCCGACCTGGTATTTGTCTCGGTCAAAAGCTACCAGACCGAACCTGCGCTGAAGGCCTGCCTGTCGATCATTGGGCCAGATACTTTCGTGCTTTCGATGCAGAACGGCATCGGCAATACCGAAGCCATGGCCGAGATCATCCCGGCCCATCAGATCCTCAGCGGCATCACCTACCACAGCATCCAGCACGTGGGGCCCAACCGGATCCGCTACCGGCCCGGCATCAAACCGATTCAGATTGCGCCGTATGACGGCACGGTTACGCCGAAAATCGTGGCGGTGGGCGAAGTGTTCCGCAAGTCGGGCCTGAACACCGAAGTGGCCGACCAGATCGACGACGTGATCTGGCAAAAACTGTTGCACAACGCCGTGGTGAACCCGGTTTCAGCCCTGACGGGGCTGACCTGCCGCGAACTGTTGGATGATCCGCACCTGCAGAAATTCATGCGCGACCTGTGCATGGAAATCATTGCGGTGATGAAGGCGCGCGGCGTGCCCATCGTCAATGAAGAGGACCCCTATGCGCCGGTGGTGAACTCGCAGAAGGCCCTGGGCAAGAACCGGCCCTCCATGTGGCAGGACCTGGCCCGCTCCTACCGCACCGAGATTGACACCATCAACGGCGCGGTGGTGCGCGAGGCTGAAAAGCTGGGCCTTGATGCGCCTCATAATCGTGGCCTGGTGAACTTTATCCACTCGCGGGAAGATCAGAGTTTCCTGCGCAAACAGGATGTGGCGGCCACGTTGCGGGCCGCGGCCCAAGCGAAAGACGTAAACGGCGACGCAGCCCCTTTGGCCCAAAAAAGATCGGCGCAGGCCCTGCGGCCCATCCGGCCCGCCCCCGGTGGCGGTATGCCGGCCAGTCGCGTGCCTTTGGCGACGGCGCCCAAGTTGAAAAAACTGATCACCGGTTACTACCGCGATCTGCAGGCAGCCAGCGATGACCCTTCGCGTCAAGTGGCCTGGTGTTCGGGCACCGGTCCGGTGGAAATTCTGCGAGCGATGGACCTGGCGGTGTATTTCCCCGAAAACCATGCCGCTTTGATTGGCGCCAGTCGCCAGGCGGGGCAGTACATCCCGCGGGCGTTGCAGGAGGGCTTTTCCCAGTTCGCCAACAGCGCCATGGCCAGTGATATCGGGGCCATGCTTGAGGGCGACAGTCCCCTGGTTTCGGTGCACGGCATCGCGGGGCCGCCAGCGCCGGATGTGCTGACCTACAACTCCAACTACGGCGATGAACTGATTCGCTGGTTCGAGTATTACGGCCGGCATTTCGATACGCCGGTGGTGGGTTTGCATCCTTCTTCGTCTCTGCATGAAGTGGGCGAACTGGAAGTCAGTGCGGCAACGAAACAGCTGCTGAACATGATCGAAAAACTGGAGCACCAATTTGACCGCAAACTGGACTACGAAAAACTCGGCGAAGTGATCCGGCTGTCCAACAAGTGCACCCGTTTGTGGGGCGAAATTCTGGATCTGTGTCGCCAAGTGCCCACGCCGCTGACGTTCTTCGATACGCTGATTCATCTGGCGCCGTCGATCGTGATGCGCGGCACGCCCGAGGCGGTCGAGTATTACACGCTGCTGAAGGCCGAAGTGCAGGATCGCGTGACCAACGGCATCGCTGCGGTACCGGGTGAACGCTTCCGCTTCTACTGGGAAGGGCCGCCCATCTGGCCAGCATTGCGCCCCCTGGCCGATTTGTTTTTGAACCACCGGGTGGCCGTAGTGGCTTCGACATACTGCGGCATCGCGGCCCTGCCGGGCATCGACCCCAAAAATCCCATTGAGAGCATGGCCGCAGTCTACACGGGCATCTTCCACAACCGGTCCGATGCCTGGAAGGAAGACCATCTGGTCAATACGTTCAACGACTACGGGGTCGATGGCGTGATCTACCACGAAGGGCGCACGACGCCTTCGCAGAGCAATGTGCGGTATGGGTTGGAAGTGCGGTTGGGCAAACGCACGGGTTTGAGCGCGCTGGTGGTCGAGGGCGATACCCACGACTTGCGCCTGTTCTCGATGAATCAGGTGATGCACAAGCTGCGCGACTTTATTGAAATACA
>DAOVTU010000284.1 GCA_030632925.1 Candidatus Krumholzibacteriia bacterium
CCGCGGTTCATCCGGCTACGGCAAAAGCTTCTTCGCCGCCGACGACGGCAAGCATGGCCGCGAACCCCTGTGGGATTGCGTCGACGCCAAAGAGTATCTCAAAACCCTCGATTGGGTAGACCAGGACCGCATCGGCATCATGGGCGGCAGCTACGGCGGCTACATGACCCTCGCGGCACTGGCCTTCGAGCCGGATGAATTTGTCTGCGGCGTGGACATTTTTGGCGTTGCCAACTGGATCCGCACACTCGAAAACATCCCGCCCTATTGGGAAAGCTTCCGCCTCGCGCTGTACAACGAAATCGGCGATCCCGAGAAGGACCGCGAGTTCCTGCACCTGACCTCGCCCGTTTTCCACGGCGACAAGATCACCAAGCCCTTGATGATTCTGCAGGGCGCCAACGACCCCCGCGTTTTGCAGGCCGAAAGCGACGACATGGTCGCCTCGATCATGGAGAATGGCGGCACGGTCGAGTACATGGTGTTCGATGACGAGGGCCACGGCTTCCGCAAGTCGAGCAATCGGATTGCCGGCTTCAACAAGATGTTGGAGTTCCTCGATACGCACCTGAAGGGTGCCAGCGCCGAATAGATGACATAAAAAAAGCCCCCGGCCCATCTGGGTCGGGGGCTTTTTTTGTTCGGGATCAGGAAACCCCAGCGGCCTCAACTACGCTGTTTTCGATCTCGGCCAAGTTCCACTGCGCGCTCTCATCATCCGGATGGCGCGCCAGAATTCCGTGCAGAATTTCCTTCGCCGCCACCACGCCGGTGCCGTCTTCGTCGGTTTGCCAATGCACAACCGCCAGATCGTTCCCGGCCTGACTGTGATCCGGACAGCGCTCCAATACGGCCTCAAACAACCGCCGCGCCGAATCCAGATAGCCCTGGCCAAAGTCTTCTTCGCCGGCGGCCACCCATTTGTCGGCCTGCCATTCCTGCAACGGCACCATCTCGTAGTGGTCCGACTCCGGCAACGGCTGAAAATGCAGCCCCGGCACAAACCCGCGGGCCACCAGACGGTCGAGTTGGAAGTCCCCGGTTGCGCGCGCATCCGGCGCCAGGTTCCACTTGCGGCGGAAGATTTCGAATTTCTCGTCCAGCATCTGACCATAGTCCAGGCTGTTGTCCACGAAACTGCGGCTGCCGTAGTGGTGGATGAAACAGTCGGTCGCCACGACGGCACCAAAGCCTGACAGGAAGCTGCGCATGCAATAATCCGTGTCTTCGTAATTGCCCAGACCGTAGCTCTCGTCCAGGCCACCGATGCGCAACAGCAGTTCGCGGCGCATCATGAGGCAGAAGCCCACCACCCACAGGGCGGGGGCCGTCTGGCCGGCTTTGGCCGCAGCCAGATTGGCGGCAAACTCCGGCATACCCTCCAATGTGTCTTCGTCGTACATCACGGCCGGCAGTTTCTGACCACCGGTGATGCTGTTGGTCATCGGGCCCACCAGACCCAATCGCGGATCCTTGATCAACGGCTGCATCAGGCGCTCCAGCCAGCCGTTGGTCACCACGGTGTCGCTGTTCAAGAGGCATAAATATTCACCCGTTGCCGCAGCCAACCCCACATTGTTGCCCGCGGCAAAACCCAGATTCTCACCGTTGCGGATGACTTTCACCTGCGGGTGGTCCGCTTCAAGTTCGGCCAAATAATCCAGCGTATCCTGCCGCGAGCCGTTGTCCACGAAGATCAACTCATGGCGCGGGTCGGTGTGCGCCAGCAGGGATTCGGCGCACTGGCGCGTGTAGTCCAGCGCGTTCCAGGTCAGCACGATCACCGAAGCGACCGGTGTCTCAGGGACCGTCGCCGGCAAGCGGGAAATCAGATTCGGCGGCGCATAAAGGCGCACCTGGTTGTCAGCCGTGGGCACCATCTTGCCGCCTTCGAGGCGATAGTCCGGCCGCGCCCGACCACGCCAGATGCGATTGAAGAGTTCGATGTTGGCCTGGGTCTGAGCCCACCGTTCGGGCCCACTTTGGGATTCGTAGTGATACAGCAGGCTGTCTCCCATGTAGACCACCCGCCAGCCCATTTCGCCAGCGCGCAGACACAGGTCCACGTCTTCGTTGCCGTTCCAGTATTCTTCGTTCAGGCCGCCAATTTCACGGTACAACTCGGGCCGGATCATCAGGCAGGCGCCCGTCACCACCTGCACCACGTGGTTTTTGCGCGCACCCGGCAAGTCGACCGGCTTCTTGTACGAAAGATGATTGCCCTCCATGATCGGGGGCTGTTTTTCGGGAAAATCCACCATCACCACTCCGCCGTGCTGGATGGTCTGGTCGGCGAAAATCAGGCAAGCTCCGGTGATGCCCACCTTGGGGTCCTGGTCCAGGCAACTGACCATGGGCTCCAACCAGCCAGGCAGCACTTCCATGTCGTTGTTCAACAGCAGTGTGTAACGGCCGATGGCCGCCGCCGCGCCCAGGTTGCAGCCTTGGGCAAAGCCCAGATTTTTGGGGTTGTCGATACGGCGCAGGCGGCCCAGGCCCTCCTGCTCCGCCAACCACTCGCCGGTGCCATCGCTGGACCCGTTGTCGACCACGATGATTTCAAAAGTGTAGGCCACAGGCACCTTGTGGATCGACTCCACACAGACCTTCGTCAACTCCAGTTTGTTGTAAACCGGCATGACGATGGAAACATCAGGGCGCTGGGAAGACATTAAATCCGTCCGTTCTGGTCAGAAATTGGCCAAATCACCGGCCTGTAGCCGGCGAATCCGTTGATATTACAGGGATCTGCAATTTTCGGGCGAGCTGATCCTTCTGGCCCCTTGACTCGGCCCCAACCGGAGATTATTCTCCCGCCAGTCCTTTAACCGTGGCCTGTGAGCCCGCAAGGAAACACAATGACTGCCTGGATTGCCCAAAAACTCGACTCTCGATTCATCGGCTGACCCCGACGCACTTTGCGTTTGGGGCCTTTTTTTGCCCATGATTGAGTGCCTTTAAACTGACGTCCGCGAGCGTCAAAAGGAGATCCGAGATGATGACCGCCGCCGAGATCCGCCCCACCGAGATTCGCCACTCCGCCATGTTCCAGGCCCCTGGCCGACCGTTGCCTCTGGCCCGCCGCCTCGCGGTGCACAACCAGGTGGTGCGCGGCATCCGTGATTTCTTCCTGGCCGAACAATTCCACGAGATGCCCGTCACCGCCTTGGCCGACCATCTGGCCCGGGTGCAACTTGAAGGCATGATCGACCGCGGTTTCAACGCCGTCTGGTGCGAAAGCGAAATCATGCCCCAGGGCGGCAAGCTCGAACCCAAACACCTGCGCGGTTTCAAGCTCATCGAAGCCACCCAACAGGGCCTGGATGTGGACGGCCTTTGCGACCTCGCCGAGCACATGCTCAAGACCGTAGCCGGCCAACTGAGCGCCAACCTGCTCGGCGGCCTGAGCGTCACTCGCCTGGACCGCATGATCAACAGCCGCCACGAACGGTTGACCTACCGCCAGGCGCTGGACATCCTGGCAACCAAGGGCTGGGACATCAATTTCGGCGACGAGCTGCCCGAACCGGCCAAGGCCACTTTGACCCGGCACTGCGGCAACCAGCCCTTCTTCCTGACGCACTTGCCGTTGGGCCTGAAAATGCCCGGCGCCGCCGCTACACCGGGCCAGCCTGAGGTGTGCGAATCGTTCCACTACATCCTGCCCTATGCCGGCCTCTCCTTCGACGGTTCGGTGCGCTCAGGCGACGAAGCTCCGGCTGGCTTCAGCCTCGACCTGGGCCGGATGCTGCAGTACATGATGGGCTTGGCCAACATCGTCGATACCCTGATCGACCCCATGGACCGGGTAGTGGGCGTCATGAGCGCCGCGCCGGCGGGAACGGGATTGCGCCGCACCCAGGGAGCCGGTTGATGGGCGCCTGGATCGCCCTCGAAACGGGCAGGGTGTTCCGCGGCAAATTGCTGGGCGCGCCCCTTGAAGCCGGTGGCGAAGTCGTCTTCCATACGGGCATGACCGGCTACCAGGAAATCCTGACCGACCCCAGTTACGCCGGCCAGGTGGTGGTTTTCACCGCCGCCCACATCGGCAACTACGGCATCCACGGTGGCGATCACGAATCGCAGAAGGTGCACCCGGCGGCGGTCATCGTGCGGGATTATTGCCGCCGCAGCTTCCACCGCCACAGTGAGTTTTCCCTGGACCAGGTGCTGCGCCAGGCGGGAGTGCCGGCCCTCGCGGACGTCGATACCCGCGCCCTGACCATCGCCATCCGGGACGAAGGCACCTGCCGGGCCTGGATCGGCACCGGTGATCCGGACGAGTTGGTGGCCAAGGCCCGCGCCTTGCCGCCGATTGCCGATATCGATTGGGTCAGCCGGGTCACGACGCCGCAGACCGTGGCCTATCCGGTCGAACCCGAGGTGGACGAGCCCTGCGAAGTGGCCGTGCTGGACTGCGGTGTGAAAAAGAGCATCCTGGACCGGCTGGTTCAAGAGGGCTGCCGGGCGCGGGGTTTTCCTGCCAGCACGCCCGCAGCCGAACTGCTCGCCGGGCCAACCGAAGGTGTTTTCCTGAGCAACGGCCCCGGCGATCCCGCCTCGCAACCGGAATTGGTCAAGACCGTGCGCGAATTGTTGAAGGCCGACCTGCCCCTGTTCGGCATCTGCCTCGGGCACCAACTGCTGGCCCGCGCCCTGGGCGGCACCACGGTCAAACTGCCCTTCGGCCATCACGGCGCCAATCACCCGGTGCAGAATCTGCTGACCAAGCGCATCGAAATCACCAGCCAGAACCACAACTACGCCGTGCCCCTGGAGAGCCTGGCACCGGCCGTGGCCACGCCTACGCACATGAGCCTGAACGACAGCTCGGTCGAAGGGCTGCAGGCCGTGGAACACAGCGCCTACTCGGTGCAATACCACCCCGAAGCGGCCCCGGGACCCAGCGACAGCCTGTACCTGTTCGCCCGCTTCACTGACCAGATGCGCCTGCGCCGCAGAACCGCAGCCAACCCGGAAGTGAGCCAACATGCCGCGTCGTAGTGACCTAAATACCATCATGATCCTGGGCAGCGGCCCCATCGTGATCGGCCAAGCCAGCGAGTTCGATTATTCCGGCACCCAGGCGGTCAAG
>DAOVTU010000092.1 GCA_030632925.1 Candidatus Krumholzibacteriia bacterium
AAGGTCGACACGCCAGTGCCACCGCCAGCAAACAGGCGCCCGAGCCCCAGAGACCAGGCTGCCTGATCGCCACCGAGCCCGTTGTCGGCCAGTCCCGCCACCGCCACGTTCAACTCGCCGGTATCGTAACGGCCCGAAACCACGGCTTCGGACACGTGCAGCCAAGCCCCACCCTGGGGCGAAGGCACCACGGCACCGTCACCGGGCTGGGAATTGCCCGCACCATCAAAAACTCTCATCTGCAATTGTCCAGAAACGGGGTCTCGCACCGGCAACACGATCTCGTGCTCATCGTTGCCATCAAAATCGCAAAGCACCGGTCCCACTTCCAGGGCGACACCGAGATCCTTGGGCCAGCCCGCGCGCAGAGCCAGATTTTCGTCAAAAACGCCGACCCAGCCGTCGGCAAAGGCCACCACCAGCGACTCGCCGCCACTGCTGGTCAGTTGCCCTGCGGCCGGCGGCAAGGGGTCCGCATGGTCCACAAAAATTTCCTGATCCAGTTCCGGCGGTGCATTGACCGCCGCATTCCAGGACCACGTGCGCAGCCAGCCCAATCTGTCGACCACCAGGACCCGCCAACCGCCAACCGCATTGCGGAAGCCCACCGGCGCGGTCAGGGATCGGTTGAAAGCCAGATCGACCGTCTCCACCGCACCGTTGCCCTTGAAGAAATAGACCGATCCGAAATCCGAGGCCACGACAATTTCATCGCCGCTGATGCCGTCCATATTCTGCACCATCGGCTGGGTCAAGCCGCCCTGGCTGGACCCGTTGGGAAAGACGAAGACCGGCCAGCCCGGTCGAAAAGTGCCCGTCAAATCGGTCACGTTCAGTGAACGGGCCACCGGATCGACCAGCACCCGCGAAGGGATCACCAGGGACGGCCCCGCAAAGGGAGACAAATTCGCCACGTTGGGTGCACCGGTACCAACGCCCGGCAAAGTCAGCCCCGCACCCTGCTCCACAAATGTTTCGGCCTCGATCAGCCGCAAAACCACCGAGCCCGCGCCAGACAGCCGCTTGACCGCCAGGAAGCTCCAGGAATCGGGCTCCGGCCTGAAGTAGGTGAACTCGGATACACCCAGTCCGTTGAGGTCCATGCGAACGACCTGCTCCTGCCCCCCACCCGATGTCCCACTGACCTCCACCATTTCCAGGCAAATGTCCAGGCTGCCCGATGGCACCGCTTCAACCAGGTACCGCACCCCCGGGCTGACATTCAGCCGCCGTGTGACCACCGGTTTCTGCCAGTCCACGCTCAGGGTATCGGTCTGGTCCAGGCCCGATTGCAGAGGGTCGGTCATCGCGTGCACCGCCGCATCCAGTCGCAGATGGCCAAATCCGCGCACGGGATCGTGGCCCGTATAGGCCGGCAAACTGAAGGTGCCCTCACCCGTGGCCGTTTCAGCCAAAGGCACATGGGCCGCCGTGAATTTCAGAACCGCCTGGCGGGCCTTGACTCCGGTGCGCCCAGTGGCCGGCATGACGCCATTTTCCACCAGCACTTCATCCAGCATAAAGGCCGCCCCGGCCAGATGGGCCGCCGCCAGGCTGGTGCCAAAACGGCCGCTGTAGGTATCGTTGGGTTCGTTGTCCGCCGCGACGATGCGGCCACCGCTGGGCAGCAGACCACCGCCGGGAGCCACCAGATCAGGCTTGCTCACATCCGAGCCCGCCCGGCCGCTGTAGGCACTGACCGCACCTTCGGCATTGGCAGCACCAGCGACCAGCACATCGGGCAGCGAGGCGGGATAGCCCGGCCCCGCCGGGTCGTCGCCATAGTTGCCCATGGCCGCAACGGGCATGATGCCCGCATTCACAAATGCATTCATGGCCGTGCTGATGCCCGCGTCCACATCCCAGTTGACGGCGCTCAGCACGGTTCGGATGCGGTAGGTATCGCGGTTGTCCAGGGTCCAGGCACAGGCCGCGAGGTAGTCGCCCGCCCAGGCGTGCCAGGTCAAATCGAAATCGTAGAATTTGACGATGGTCAGGCGCCCGCCCGGTGCCATGCCGCGGTAGTCCGGATCAATGGAGCCGCTGCCGGCCACCACCGAGGCCAGGGCAGTGCCGTGGTGGTGATAGTCCCAGGGGCCTCTGCTCTCAGGAAAATCGTCGCTCACATCCTGCCAACCGACCACCCGATGGCCACTGAACAGGGGCCAACCGCCGGCGGCGTCAAACCAATCGTCGGCATCGCCCACCGTAGGTGCCGGTCCGTCGATGTCGTCATCCTGGGCATCACCCAAATCGCCATGGGCCGAATCCATACCCGAATCAATGATCGCCACAGTGCCGGACCAGTCGTTGCCCAGATCCAGATCACCCGAAGTCACGCGCCCCACGCCCACCATTTCCCGACTGTTGACAAGGGCGGGCACACCGTCGCGGTCCAGCAGTACGGTGCAGTCCGGTTCATTATTCAGGAAGGATTGCAAGCCGGCGGCGTCCACATCCAGCACCGTGACGCCCCCGAAGTGGGACAGATCATGCACGACGCGGCAGGTGCCTGCGTTTTTTGCTGCTTCGCGGGCCAGGGACAACTGTCCCGCCGTGGCACCAAGGCAAAGCACCCGCAGGCGTCCGGCCCCCACCACGGCACTGGCCGGAGCCACACCACCGGGGAAAATCGATTTTTCAGCAGTGCCCACCGCAGGGTTGATGCGCTGCACACCGGGCCGCACCGCCTGCTGCAATTCGGACCAGTCGGCAGCGCCGGCCAGCCATTGATCCAGCAAGTCTTCAACGCCGTTGCGGTCTTGATCAAGTTGTTGGGAAAGAGATTCCGGGACCATGGCCGCCTGGGCCGAAGAGGTGTGAAACCCGACCGCCGGCAGGATCCCCCAGAGCATCAGCAGGGTAAGGGCAAACCCGATGCTCATGAAAGTATCGAGCCGACAGTGAAACGCAGCGCGAGGGGCCTTTTGATTGCCAAATCGGGCGAAACAGCAATCGGTGGCATCGTGTCGGGCATTTCCTGTGCGGTCTGCGAGCATGTTCGTCCTCTGGGGGTCGAAGTGTCTACCTGGGATACCACCCAGGTCAGAGGGGTTAACCGTGGTCTTCCCCCCTACGCATCCGCGCGGTCGGGGTTTCGACCCGGTTTTTTCTGTCAGCAGTAGTGAGGTTGGCAATCCCGCCGAATATTTACAAAATATCCGCGGCGTCTTGCTGTCTGCGAACAGCCGGATCGACTGAATGTACGGATATTCCCCCTCAGCGGCAATACCACGACTCAGCCCCACTCAGCCGACTCCCGCCAGATGCCTGATCGAGGCCCCTTCTGACGTGCCTTCGAATTCGACGGCCACCACATCAAAGCGCAGGTCGCCGGGCGCCTGTCCCTGGTGTTCAGTCAGCCACTGCAAGGCCAGACGCCGCAACCGGCGCTGCTGCCCTGGGCTGAGCCAGGCCTCGGCCGGGGCCAGCGATCCGGGCCCCCGGGTTTTCACCTCGACAAAGACCAACGTGCTGCCCTGGCGCAGGATCAAATCAATTTCGCCTCCGGGCCGCCGGTAGCGCTGGTCGATACAACGGTACCCGCACAGTTCCAAAAAGACCCGCGCCACGTTTTCGCCCCATTGACCGAGGCGGTGGGATTTGCTCATGTGTGAATATTCGATTCCGGGAGAATGTTGTCCGCACCACTGCAATGGCCGTGCCGTCGCACTTTAGAAGAATTGCCCCTGGTCCAACTTGGCGATGGGCTTGTAACTGAAGCGGTGAATGGCGCAGGGCCCGTGTGCGGCCAACCCGGCCTGGTGTTTCGGCACGCCATATCCTTTGTGATCAGCAAACCCGTAACCGGGATACTTGCGGTCCCACACCGTCATGATGCGATCGCGAAAAACCTTGGCCAGAATACTGGCCGCCGCGATGCAGGCGCTGGTGCCATCGCCCTTGACCACAGCTTCGGCCTTCCAGGGCACATCCGGCACCTGCAGGCCGTCGACCAGAACCAGGTCCGGCGCGGTGGCCAGCTTGTGCAGCGACCGGCCCATGCCCTGCAGGGTGGCCTGCAGAATATTCACCCGGTCGATCTCGGCAGGAGAAACAGCACAAGCGCCCCAGCTGAGGGCGCTTGTGCGAATCTCGCCACACAGGGCCTCGCGGCGCCTGGCGGTGAGTTTTTTGCTGTCATCCAGTTCGTCCGGACACCAACCGTCGGGCAGGATCACTGCCGCGGCGACTACGGGTCCGGCCCAACATCCACGCCCGGCTTCATCCACGCCGGCCACCGTCAGGCGACCGCCGTCACTGCGCTCCCGGTCGTAAACGACCAGTTTCGGCTGGCTGGATCCGGGCACGCGCGCCTACCGGCGAGCTTCGCGAATCCTGGCCTTGCGACCGGTGCGGCCACGCAGGTAGTACAGCTTGGCGCGGCGGATACGGCCACGCTTCTTCACCGCAATGGAATCCACGTTGGGGGACTCCACGGGGAAGATACGCTCAACGGCGATGCCGCCGGTGACCTTGCGCACGGTGATCGAAGCCTCGGTACCCGTTCCTTGACGAGCGATCACGGCGCCGATGAAATTCTGGATACGGCTTTTGTCGCCTTCCTTGATCCGCACGGCGACATTAATCGTGTCACCGATACTGAATTCCGGAAGATCGTCCCGCAGCCCTTCGGCCCGCATTTGTTCGACGATGTTCATCTCTGCCTCCTGATAGGCCTGCCTGCAATTTCACAACTGCGATTCGGCAAGCGTCCAACCCAGCCCTCAACGGGCCAGGGTAAAAAATCTATCTCAACGTTTCTGCGACTTCTCTTCGTTCTTCGTAAGGTCTGTTTTCGTAAGGTCCGGCCGGCGAACTTCTGTTCGCTCCCTGGCCTGTTCGTCCCGCCACTCGGCAATCTTGCCGTGGTGGCCGGAGAGCAAAACATCCGGCACTTTCAACCCCCGATATTCCGGCGGCTTCGTGTACCACTGACAATCCAGGCCGCCGCCGCGGACAGTCGTAAAACTGTCGTTGTTGGCCGAGTCCTCATTGTGCAGCACACCTTCAATGCGCCTGACCAACGCGTCGGCGACAACCAGGGCCGGCAGTTCCCCGCCGGAAAGAACGTAATCACCGATGGAAACCTCGCGGTTGACCACCAATTCGATTGCTCTTTCGTCGATGCCCTTGTAGTGACCGCAGATCAGAATCAGTTCGCCCTTCAACTGCAGGTCGTCCAGCAGCTCCAGAGTGAGCGCCTCGTCAAAGGTCTCGCCCTGGGGCGTGGTCAGAATCACCGTGGCGTCGTCGTTCTTGCGAACACTTTCCACGGCCTCGACCACAGGCTTGGCCATCATGATCATGCCGGCCCCGCCTCCGTAGGCGGTGTCGTCAACAGTACGGTGCTTGTCGACCGAGAACTCGCGGATGTCCACGACCTCGTAACGGACCTGGCCCTGCCTTTCGGTCCGGCCGGGAATGCTCGTTTCCAGCACGGTGCGCACCATATCCGGAAAGAGCGTCAGGATCTTGATACAGGGAACCGACTTGGTCGTTTCCTGCAGATCAGCCGAGCTGGACATCAAACAGTCCTTCCGGCGGATCAATGATCAAGCTTCCCGTCAGTCCTTCGTCCGGCTGCAGGATCGGAGCCACGGCAGGGATCAGAATCTCCTTGCTCATGGACTCGTCATCCGGAACCACCAGCATCAAACCGGTGCCCGCTACCCGAACTTCATCAACAATACCGACCTTTGTACCATCGGTCGTCCGAACTTCCCGTCCCAGCCAGCGAAAGGGCAACCCTCCGTCGGGCCTGGGAAAATCCGCAGCCAGGTAGTCGTGGCTCATGAAGCCCAACTCCCGTCCAACCATGCTGTCGGCTGCATTGCGATCGTCGACGCCGCGCACTTTAACTGCCCGACACGATCCCGCCTGCCGCTGCCTGGTGATACCGGATGCCGTCCCGTCGCCCCACTGCAGGTAGCTGCTCAAGAGCAGACCCTCGTGGTAGTCCAGCAAGGGATAGAACTTCAGTTCACCCTTGAGGCCGATGGCCTTGACGATCTCACCGATGATCACGAACCGGTTCGGTGCATCGGATCTTTCGGATGCCACGGATGCTTCATCCATGACCTACTCTACGATCTCCAGGCCGAGGCGCTGATCCGTCTTGGCGCTGACCGCCATCAACAGAACCCGCATCGCCTGAGCGGTCTGACCGCCCTTACCGATAACCTTGCCCAGATCTTCCTGATTCACGCGCACTTGGTAAACATCCCGATCCTGCTTGCGCACGATGTCCACCGACACGTCTTCAGGGTAACGGACGAGGTTGACCACGATGTAGGAAACCAGTTCGAGAACCGTCTCCTGCCCGATGTTCAACGCATCGTCGTTCTGATCCAGGTCCGAGTCCGTCGCCTGAACGTCAGTCTCGTTGTTGTCCGGATTTTCCGTATTTTCCGGATTTTCCGTATTTTCCGTATTACCGTGACTCATGTTTTGGTCACTTTCTCTTGCTTCCGGGGCGCTCATTCGCCGCCCTCGGAATCGTCCTTCTTGGTCTCTTCGGCAGCTTCTTCAGTAGCTTCTTCGGCTACTTCTTCTGCGGCTTCTTCGCCTGCTTCGGCAGCAGCGGCGGCTTCAGCTTCGGCAGCTTCAGCAGCAGCAGCGTCCGCGGCGGCTTTGGCCTCGGCAGCGGCAGCATCTGCAACAGCTTTGGCTTCGGCGGCGGCGGCTTCTTCAGCGGCCTTGGCTTCGGCTTCCTCGGCGGCCTTCTTGGCGGCGACCTTGGCAGCGGCATTTTGCTCGCGCTGGGCCGCACTGGCCTCGGCAGCGGTGCGCCACTCGGTCATCTTGGTTTCCACCGCAGCCTCGTCGAGGCCGGCGCGGATCAGGGAGTACTTGTACAGCACACCCTCGCCACGGAGCAGGCTCCGGGCGGTATCGCTCATGGTGGCGCCTTTGGACAGCCAGGAAATGATGTCGTCATCATGAAGGTTCACTTCATGGGGCTCGCAGAACGGGTTGTAAAAACCCAGGTTGGCCAGATAGGCCCCATCACGCCGTTTGCGGCTATCAAGCACGACCAAACGGTAGAAAGGACGCTTCTTACGGCCCATGCGGGTCAATCGGATTGTTGTTGGCACTATCAACCTCACTTCTTGTGGTTTCGCATCAGGCACCATGCCTGTTGCGTACTGGTTCAGGTCTAACCCCCGAACATGCCTTTGCCGAACGACTCGAGGCCGCCGGCGGAGTTGATCTTGCGCATCATACTCCGCATGTCCCGGTACTGCTTCAGCAGCTTGTTGACCTGCGAGACCGTGGTCCCGCTTCCGCGCGCAATGCGTTTGCGTCGCGAACCGTTGATAAGGTCGGGCTTGCGCCGCTCGGCGAACGTCATCGAATTGATGATCGCCTCCACCTTACCGAATTGACTGTCGTCCACCTTGGCCTTGTCCAGCACGTCGCTGTTCATGCCCGGCAGCATTTTCAGGATGCCCTTCATGGGCCCCATCTTTTTCATCTGCTTGATCTGGTTCTGGAAGTCTTCCAGGTTGAATTCGCCCTCGGCGAACCGCGCGGCCATATTTTCGGCCTCGCCCAGATCCATGTTCTCTTCGGCCTTCTCGATCAGCGACAACACGTCGCCCATACCGAGAATGCGACCCGCCATGCGGTCGGGATGAAAGACTTCCAGGTCTTCCATCTTTTCGCCGATACCGATCATCTTGACGGGCTTGCCCGTCACTTCCAAAATACTGAGGGCCGCGCCACCGCGGGCGTCGCCATCCATCTTCGTCAGGATCGCGCCGTCAAAGTCCAGCCGCTCGCTGAACGTCTGGGCGATGTTCACCGCTTCCTGGCCGGTCATGGCATCGAGAACCAAAAGCTTCTCGTCCATGGACACCATCTTGGCGATGTCTTCCAGTTCGCCCATCAACGTATCGTCGATGTGCAGGCGGCCGGCCGTATCGACGATCAGCACGTCGCACTTGTTGTCCTTGGCCTTGCGCTGCCCCAGCTTGACGATCTGCGAAGCATTCTTGCGTTCGCGGTCGCTGTGCACCGGCACTTCGATGCTATCGCCGATCACGTGCAGCTGATCGATGGCCGCGGGACGATAAATATCGGCCGCAACCAGCATGGGCCGCCGGCCTTCCTTCTTCAGGCGCAGGGCCAGCTTGCCACAAAAAGTCGTCTTACCCGAGCCCTGCAGGCCCATCACCATGACCGTGGTCATGTCTTTGTTGTTGGCGTTTTCCAGGTCCAGATTCAACTCGGCGGTCTGGCCTCCGAGCAATGCAGTCAGTTCGTCGTTGACGATCTTGACCACCTGCTGGGCGGGCGACAGGCTGCCGAGGACTTCCTGGCCCAAGGCCTTTTCCCGGATGGACGATACCAGCTTCTTGGCCACGGCAAAGTTGACGTCGGCCTCAAGCAGAGCCAGGCGCACTTCGCGCAGGGCCTCGGTGATATTGTCCTCGGTCAGGCGGTCGGTTCCGGCCAGTTTTTTCATGGTCTGGTCGAGGCGCCTGGTCAGATCCTGGAACACGCTTGTTCTCCGCTTCGCTGCGCGAACTCTCCACGACAGAGAAGCTTCGGACAGCGGAAAAAGGGCGTC
>DAOVTU010000271.1 GCA_030632925.1 Candidatus Krumholzibacteriia bacterium
CCATATTGAAGGTCTCGGAGTCGATGTCCACAAACACCGGTTTGGCGCCGCACAACAGGCCGGCGTTGGCTGTCGCCACAAAAGTGATGGGTGTGGTGAGGAAGCGGTCGCCGGGACCCAGTCCCGCCGCCCGGCAGGCCAGATACAGAGCCGTCGTCCCGTGGGAAACAGCAACCGTATGGCGCGAGTTGCACAACCGGCTGAGGCCATCCTCGAACTCGACGACCTTGGGCCCCTGGGTCAGCCAATCCGACTCCAGGACCTCAGCCATCCGGCGCGCTTCTTCGGCACCGAGTGACTGGTGCCCGTAGGGGAGATATTCCTTCATCAACGCACCTTGTTTATTGCGGCGGGAATTTTTCCAGGATCTTGTGCACCACGTTGTTGACCCGGGCTTCCTGCTCCTCGGGCGACCGCTGTTCGCCCTCGACGGTACCGGTGGCCGTGCCGCGCCAGATGAGAGCCTTGCTCTCGGCGTCGATGATGTCAAAGACCAGGGTGCCTTGCGTGAATTGGTACACATCGATTTGGCGTCCGCCATAGCCCCAGTAGTAGTCGCTGTAGCGGTAGCCCCAGTCCGTGACCTGCACTTTTTCCTCGGTCCCGAGGTAGTACTTGACCAGGATGTCGGGATTGTCGCCGGGGGTGATGCCGCGCTCGCCCATTTCATAATTCACCGCTTCGCGGATGCGCTTGTCCAGCAGCCCACTGTTCAACGGGCTTTGGGCCGGGCTTTCCTGGGCAGAGTCAACAGGACCCAGCCAGGCATAAGTCTGGTGACCGTCCCAGTCGACATTGTTGTCGTAGTCGAAGGTCACCGACATGGTGGAGCAACCGCCGAGGGCGATCAGCATCACGAGGGCCAGTGCGCCGGGAATGACCTTCTTGAACATCTTGGTATACATCTGTGGAAACCTCCGGAAAATCTGATGGTGCCGCTCGGTTCATCGAACTGCAGTGGGTACAGTTTAGGGCCGCGGCACACGCCGGGCTACCAGTATTCTTGTTGTTCGACCGGTAGGTGTCCGTCAGTCGATACTGACAACCTCACCAGGGACCGGGATGATCTTCAAACCAAAGGATTCGCCTGGTATCCCGTCCGGTGCGTGGGACAGGTCGTTGCCGTGCTGGCCGCCCAGCCCTGAAGTGCTGGGGGCTGCCGACACAAAAACGCAGGCCTTGTCGGTGAGGGGCTGGACACTGCCCAATACCAGCATTCCATAGCTGGCGCCCCCGTGGCCGCCGGCGCCACCGCCGCCGCAGCCTCCTTTGCCCCCGGCACCGCCGTGTCCTCCGCGGCCCACTTCGCCCGGGCAGGCGTCTCCGCCGGGCGCGCCGGGAGTGCCGTCGGCACCGGCCGCACCGTGGCCGCCGTTGCTGCCGTCACCACCGTTGGCAGCGGTAAAAAGGCAGTGCCGAAAAACGGAGCTGCTGGTGGCTGAGATCACGGCCACGGAATGCCCGCCGTTTATGCCGCCTTGCCCGGGTCTGCCACGATCGCCTCCGGTTCCACCACCACCGCCGCCATTGCCGGTGCCGGTTGCCGAGCCGCCGCCACCACCGCCGCCGCCGCCGCCCTGACCGGATTCTCCGGATTGGCCCCAGGAATCGCCATAGGGCAGCAAATTGTATTCGCGCAAGAGGCCCAGCCCCAGGGCAAGCTCGGCGTTGGCGCCATCCTGGCCGTCTTCACCATCGCGACCATCGGCCCCGTCCTGCCCACTGGCCTCGTCGAGACCGGGCTCGCCGCCGGCCGCAAGCTCGGCGCCATAGTATCGGCAACCCCGCAGGCCGTTCTGGCCAATCTGTCCCGGCAGGCCTCCGGCGCCGCCTGGGCCACCGGGGCAGCCATCCAAACCGTACCAACCGCCGGGTGCATTCACTTCTTCGTTGCAAGAGCCCAGGCCACCGGCCTGCGGTCCGGTCGCCTCATCTGGCGGCAGGCCGTTGCCGCCGGACTGGTTGAGGTTGCGGCCCTCCCGAGAGGTGAAGCGGCAGTGCTCGAATTGGAGTTCGGGGCCGCAGCCTTCAAGGTACATGGCCGTTGAAGAACTTTGGTATTGGGTGGTGGGCCCGTACATGTCCAGGCCCTGCACCAGAGTGGGAGTCCGGATGCCCAGAGCCAGCAGGGGCCGGCCGTTCGCCGTGAGCCGGGAATATTGCCCCGGCGCGGGCTGCCAGGTTTCGGGGTCACAACCCCCGATGACATCGATCCCGCCATAAAGCCGCAGGTCGAGACTGGGGTAGTAGGTCACGTATTGCCCGGCGGCGAGCCGAACCCCCTGGTAGCCCTCCAGAAAGGCCTGCCTGAAGGCGGCGTTGGGCATCAGCAGTGGCGAGTCGGCCGTGCCGTCGTTGTCTGATGAACCGGCCGTCGAAACATGGAGGTAGCGGTCCTGCTGGGGGACCAGTGGTGTCGGGTCATCCGAGCCGCAGCCTCCGGGCCCGAGCACAGCCAGCCAAATGATCAGCGAAAAACCTGCGAGTATTTTTGAAGTCATGGCTTTCAGGTGTTCACTCGGTTCTGGATAACCCTGCAAAATAAGGACTCAGGCGGCCCGGCAACTATGGTGTGATTTTAGGCCACTGATCTGGGAATTGCAAGACGCCGCGTCCCGCACTAGAATGAGGGCATGGAAACTGTCATCCCATCTCGCCTTTTTCCCCGGAGGGAACCATGTCCAGCCGCCGTCACCTGACCACCTTTGCCTCACTCTTTGTCCTGCTGATGTTCCTGGCCGGATGCGCCACCGTGCCCATCACCGGCCGCAAGCAATTCAACCTCATTTCCGACGGGGAAATGAATACGATGAGCTTCCAGCAGTACGATCAGGTTATCAACGAAAGCCAGCTGAGCAACGATGCCGCCGCCACGGCCATGGTCGAACGCGTGGGCCGGCGTATCCAGGGCGCGGCCGAAAAATATTTCGCCGACCGCGGCCAGTCCAGCTACCTCAACGGCTATGACTGGGAATTCCACCTCATCGAATCCGACCAGATGAACGCCTGGTGCATGCCCGGCGGCAAGGTGGCTTTCTACACGGGCATCCTGCCGGTCTGCCAGGACGAAACCGGCGTCGCGGTGGTCATGGGCCACGAAATCGCCCACGCCATCGCCAAGCACGGCAGCGAACGCATGAGCCACCAGATGGCCCTGCAAATGGGGGGCGTGGCCCTCAGTGAGGCCGTCAAGAACCAGCCGGATGAAACCCAGGCCATGTACATGTCGGTTTTTGCCGTGGGGGCCCAGTACGGCGCGATGCTGCCTTACAGCCGGCAACACGAGTCGGAGGCCGATCACATGGGTCTGATTTTCATGGCCCTGGCCGGTTACGACCCGCAGCAGGCGCCAGTTTTCTGGGAGCGCATGTCTGCTGGTGGTGGGGGTAAACCGCCGGAATTCATGAGTACTCACCCCTCCGACGCCACCCGGGTGCGGGAACTCAATGAGCACATGGCCGAGGCGATGCAGTTTTATCGCCCCTGATCGAAGACCAACATTTTGTGATTTTTGGATGGTCGGTTCGCCGACCATTCTTTTTAACTACATGACAAATCTATGACTTATGTTGCCCCTCCGAAAATTTTGAAATCTGAACCGATAAACTCCGTATCTATTTATTGCACAAGAGTTAAGAATTAAATGCTAAAAATTTAACATTAGAATTGACAATGACCCGCCAAATCGCTAGGCTATTAAAAACCGACTCCAACAGGAGATTGGACATTGTGAAAACAGAAAACACATCACAAAAAGCCAACCCGCAGGTCTTGATCTATTTCTGCAACTCCTGCTGTGGACCAAAGGCCACCGGGGATGGACTCTCCCTCGCCCATATTTCTGATTCCATCACCAGTGTGCACTTCAAATGTGCTCGGGACGTCACGCCCGAGCAGATCCGCCGCGGGTTCGCCAACGGCGCCGACGGCATCCTTATATGCGGCTGCCTGGTGCGCGACTGTGAGAACAGCCCCAGTGACCTGTCGGTGCTGCGCGATCTGTACCGCAACCAGATGACCATCAAGGCCATGGGCCTGGCTTCGGACCGCCTGCGCGAAGACTGGGTGGTGCAGGGCACGACCGACCATCTGGAGCGCATTGTCGCCGATTTTGTCGAGCATCTGCGGGAAATGGGCCCGATCCAGATCGATCGGGCCGGCCTCGTGCCGAAAATGAAGGAAAGCCAAGCCTGAGAAAATTTCCTAGACTGGATGCGACACCACGTACGCCATCCGTCTAGGAGATGCCATGTCGAGCAGAGATACCACGCCGAGCACACGCCTCTCATTGATTGCCCTGCTGTGCTTCAGCCTGATCGCCGCCCTGGCCCTGGCCGAACGGCCCGAACCCGAAGTTTATGGCGAGTTCCAGGGCGACAAGATGTACACCCTGCTGCCGCCCGACGGTATTCCCGCCATCCTGGATCCCGAATACCTGACCGGTCAGGAAGCCGCTGACCAGATGTCAGCCGACGAGCCGGTCATGGGCCTGACCAATGGCAAGGATTCTGTCTGCTGGTCGACCTGGCAGCTCGATGCCCATGAAATCGTCAACGACGAATTTGACGGGATCGCCATCGCGGCCACCTGGTGACCTCTTTGCCATTCGGGCGTCGTGCACGCCCGCCAGGTTGGAGACAAGAAGTTGACGTTCATCGTCTCGGGCAAGCTGTGGCGCAATAGCCTCATCATGCAGGACAAGGAAACGGGTTCGCTGTGGAGCCACGTCACGGGCGAATGTCTCGAGGGCGAATACAAAGGCACCCAGTTGAAGATGATCCCCATGGTGCAGACATCCTGGGCCGAGTGGTCGGCTGACCATCCCACTACGCGGGTGCTCAAAAAATCCGAAGAGGTCAAGTCGTCGCACTACGAAAAGTACTTCAATGATCCCGACCGCAACGGCCTGTTCCAGACCGTCTGGCTGAAGGACCGCCTGCCGGGCAAGTCGCTCATTCACGGCGTGGTGTTGGGCCCACACACCCTGGCGGTGACCGACGAGTTGCTGGCCAGCGGCAAGCCGGCGGAAACAGAACTGGGTGGAGTGAAGGTGCGCGTGATCCGCAATGATGACGGCGGGGTGACCGCGACGCGCAAGGACACGGGAGAGGAACTGCTGGTGCGCAAGGCTTATTGGTTCGCCTGGAGCACGTATTTCCCGCGGACCGAGGTGCTGGACTAGAACTCCGGAAATCCGGAAATCCAGAACTCCGGAATTCCAGCCCGGACTTAATCCAGCTGTTTGCGAATGCAGGCCAACAGCGTCGTGGGGTTGTGAGGCTTCATCAGCAACGGCGCATCCATGTTCAGCGAAAGGCG
>DAOVTU010000314.1 GCA_030632925.1 Candidatus Krumholzibacteriia bacterium
GACCATCAGCTGGATGGCCCGGCCCAGGTTGCGCTGGCCCAGTCCCTTCTGACCAAAGCGATTGGTGATGTCGGTATCCTGGCTCAGCGTATCGATCACCTCGGCCAAAGCCTTGATGCTCTTCTCGCCCGCCACTTCACCTGCGGCCAGTTTCATCGTTTCGATGGGCGTCAGTTTTTCGCTGTGGGGCAGGCGTGACAGGATCGCGGCCACCGAAGCTGCGTAGTTCAGGTTCGGGTCCTGATGCAGTTTTTCGCGGGTCAAAGTTGTTTTCGACTCGCTGCCGATGGCGTACTGCGTCAGCTGGCTCTGCAACAGGTAGTTGGTATTGTGCGAGATGTAACTGATGCGGCAACGATCAACGATGGGCGCCTCTTCCTTTTCGGCGAGGAAGCGGTTGAACTCCGAATTGTTGCTTGTCGCGACGATCAGCGTATCGATGGGCCAGCGGTAGCCGTCGATTTCGATGGTGCGGTTCTGGATCACGCCCAGGTAAACCTGCACGAGGTCCTTCTTATTCTTGAACAGCTCATCCGAAAAATGGATGCCGCCACCAGCCACGCGGGCCAGGGCGCCACGGCGCAGATCAAACCGATAGGGATTGTTGGTATCGGTGATGTGCAGCAGCCGTTGGATCGACTCTTCTCCCAACAGATCAACCGCGCTCGAAGTGATTTTATCCTTCGCGGGGTACTTGCCAGTCACGGTGCCGAGGCTCTCGGTCAGAGGTACGGGGAAGACCTCAATGTGCTTGAGCATCTCGACAATTTTGCCGTCGTATTTTTCGCGGATCTGGTTCCAAATGTACCCGCTGCAGGCACCGAGGGGGCGGTAGTTTTCGTGCATCTCTTCGAGCTGCTCGTCACTGAAGCCGACCTTGCGGCCGAGATAGGTGCGGCTTTCATCCACCGATTCGAAAAGGTTCATGCCCAGCACGGTGGGGTCTTCGTAAGTCTGGCTTTCGATGGATGTTATCTTGCCGTATGAACCGATTTTATCCAGGCCCACAAAGCGGAAGCTGTACTTGCGGTTGCGCTCATTGGTCAAAAACTCGCGGTACAGGCGGCTGACATACTCCACGAAGTAGGTCTTGCCGTTGCCCGGTTCGCCGACCAGCACATAGGCCATTTCCTTGGATGAACCGCCCTCGGCGGCGTCTTTCACGTAGGAGACGAAGCTGTTGATCTCTTCGTACATGCCGACGATGTGCTTCTTGCCCTCGCGGAAAATCTTGAAATCGTAGGTGGTTTTGCCGTTCACCACGACTTTTTCGATTTCGCTGTCCAGGATCATCCGGCTGATGCTCTGGAAGGCGTTTTCGAAGACCCGTTCGTCGTTTTTGAGCGCCAACAGGTGGTTGTGCAGTGTTTTCTGGTTCGCTTCGGCCATTGGTGGACCCCCGTTTGATCCGTCATTTTTGGTGTCGGGCCGTATGCGCCATCATCAAATTTGACGATGGCCGACCACAACAGACAACAATCCTTGCGGATGGCTCCGCAAACACTGTGCCGATCTTTTTCGGGGGGATGTTGTTGTCGATTCAACAGATGTGGGGCCGACCCGGATCGACGCGTGTCTGGGGACCCGCGTATTAAGTGAAGGAAAGGAAGTTTGACGATTTCGGCCACCAAAATCGTATCCGGCTGTCAAAATGAAAACGGTTGACTGATAAACAAGTGCTTGTGCTATAATGGTTTTGTCTCGCCCAGGGAAGAAGTTGTGCTCGCTGCCGCTTCTTCCCATTTTTTTGCCGTGAAATGGAGGTAACCGCGGTAAACGGAGCTTTTCAGCCCTGGGTGGTGCCGTTTTGCGACCTTCTCCTGCCTGCCATGTTTTCACCGTTGGGACAGAATATTACGCCTACGATTTGCACACGCAGCAGATTTTGTCGGTGGAGCCGGAATTGGCTGCCGTGTTGCGCGGGGAGCGGGGGACGGCGGTGGCGCGGACTGTTTTGCGGCGGGCGCAGGAGGAGGATGGGCTTTTTCTGACGCGGCGGCCGCGATTGGTGCCTTGGCAAAACGAAGCCATCGCAGACGTTGATCAAGGGATGCAGCAACTCGTTCTGACGGTTACGGAGTCCTGTAATCTGCGTTGTGCCTACTGCCTGCACGGTGCTGACCTGGACTGGGTGCGTGAACACGGTCAGGAGCGGATGTCAGTGGAAACGGCGTTGCAAGCGGCCGAATATTTCCTGGCTCGATGTGACGGTGATCAAGCGCCAATGATTTCGTTCTATGGTGGCGAAGCCCTGCTGAATTTAGAAGTCGTGGAGGCCGTGATCGCCGCTGTGAGGAAGCACCCTCGTGGCGCGGAGGCGAAATTCGCAATCGATACCAACGGCGTGCTGCTGACCGACGAAGTCATTGAACTGGTGGCGCAGGAAAAAATCTACGTGCAGATCAGCATTGACGGCCCGGCACCGATTCATGATCGGCACCGCCGTGATGTAGGTGGCCAACCAACTTTTGACCGCATCATGACCAACCTCGAAAATTTGCTGATTCGTGACCAATCGGCCGTCGACCGACTGACATTTGTAGTGACGCTGGCCCCGCCGGTTGATTTGTTCGCGGTGGCCGATTTGTTTGCGGATTTTCCGCCCTACGCGAAAACGGGAAACACAAAGCAGCCCAACGTGACGGTCAATTTTGTCAACCTCAAGGGCCAGGATTGGCAGCAGGATCAAGAGCAGGCCCTGGGGTTGCCTTCGGTACCTGACCAGGTACAGCAAGCGGAAGAGTTGTACCTGACTGCGTTTGCGGCTGGAAAGCGTCGCGTATTAAGCCCGGTGATTCGCGCGTTGTTTGAACCGGAACTGGTGCGGTTTCATCACCGGACTCAGGCAGCGCTGGGGGAAGCCTATACCCCGGGGGGGAACTGCCGCCCGGGCCGCCGCAAACTGCATGTGACCGTTGATGGCCGGTTTCAGCCCTGTGAGCGAACAGGCAAGGTCATGGCCCTGGGGTCTGTTGAATCCGGTGTCGAAACCCAGGCGGTCAAAAAACTGTACCAGGATTTTTATGAGGCTGTGCAGGATCGTTGTGGCCAGTGTTGGGCCCTGCGTCTTTGTGGCGTGTGCTTTGCAGCCCAGGCCGAAAATGTTAACTTTGAAACTGGAAAGTTTCCGGTTCCCGAAGCGGTGTGCTGCCGGGTGCGGGCCCAAAAAGAGGCTACGTTGAAGATGATGGTGAAGATTTTGGCGATGCCGCGGGAGGTTCGTGGGTGGCTTGACAATATAGAACTGTCTTGATATCGTAATTTGTCGCTGTCATGGTTCTTGATGGAAGGAATGTTGATGTTCTTGATGGAAGGAATGTTGATGTTTGTAAAACTGGAAGATGAAAGAACGGTCGTTTTGGCGCCTGAGGAATCCCCTGAAGCGGAATGTTATTGTCAGTGCGGCACGTCAACCTCGGAAACGGAAGAACCTGGCCCTGCGGTCGACAAGACTGGAACGGCTTTGGCGGTGTATTTCGACATCAATGGCTAGTTTCGAAATGGTCGACTGGCAGGCCTCGGTAATAGGTAAATAGTCCCCAGTCGGCATATTGCTTTGACCATTGCTGAACTTGGAATGTTACTCCGTCGGAAGTGATGAGACCGTAGGGTTCGGCTGTGATCTGGCCTGCTTTGACCAGGTCACGAAACGGATGCAGTTCGTTGATCAGGAACGGTATTTTATCACGCTCATGGGGGGCATTTGCAAAATCCGCATTCGTAGGGGGCCGCGTTCCTTCACTCAAATTTCCATTGATGTTGTTTAAATAAGTCACTTCCCAATGGGGAGTTCTCCCGTCAAATGAATACCCCTCGATTTCTGTTATCGTCCCCTCCCGCAGAATAATTTGTTGCTGCAATTCAAGACCATCAGCCTCAGAAAATTCAGATATCGTGCCGACCACAGTGCCGCGATTCTCGTTTTTCACAAGACTGATCGTCTCGCCATTTTCTGTCACCAAAGGCGCCAGCTCGAAGTCAAACCCATCACTGCCCAGCGGCGCCACCTGTCCGCCGATCACAAAAAGAAACACCAAACTCGCCGCCAACGACATCCCGCGCAGATTCCGCTTCTTCTGGCGCTGCTCCTGACCCCGCATCTTTTCGTGCAAAAGCGTCCGGGTCATACGCCGACTCGCCCCGCTGTCTGGCACAACCGGAGCCGAGTTGGAAATCAGTTTGTCGAATTCCTGCGTCATAAAATCACCATGGCGATGGTCGAGCTTCCAGTTCAGTCTGCATCCGGGGTATCAACCACGTTCAACCCCGAATCCTCAATAGCCGCCTGCCGCACGATGCGCTGGGTCGCTTCAGACAACCCATTGGCCGCTCCGTGTTCTTCCAGGCATTGCCGCAATACCTTCTTGCCCCGGCGCAGGTGACTGTTCACCGTGCCCAGTGGCATCTTGGTCACCAGCGCGATCTGCCGGTGGGTCATGCCCACATAATGATGCAGGATGATGACCTCGTAGGGATCGGGCGCCAGCCGTTTCAGGCACAGGCGCACCAATTCCTGATCGTTCTTGTGGTCCAGCACATCGGCCGGCGTCGTGTTGTCCAACTCGGCGTGCCGTTCGGGGATGTATTCGGTCTCCCCGTAGTTCTGCAACTTGCGCTGCCGGTGGCTGACCACGCTGCGCACGATCTGGAAAAGCCAGGCGCCAAAACTGTAGCCCTGCCAACGGAACTGGCCGCGACGTTCCCAAGCCACCATGAAGGTCTCGTTGGAAATATCAGACGCCGCGTCA
>DAOVTU010000340.1 GCA_030632925.1 Candidatus Krumholzibacteriia bacterium
AGGCGACCGGCAAGATGGTGGCCGACGCCAAAGTCTCCTTCGCCATCATCGAGCTGAAGACCGGGCGCGCCGTGCCCCTGGATGATGAAATGCGCAGTTGGTTCGCCGCGCCGCCGGAGGACAATTCGTGACCACCCGCACCCAATGGCAAAACCGTTTGGCGGCACTCGGCCCAGGGGTATTGTTCGCCGGCGCCGCCATCGGCGTTTCCCATCTGGTGCAAAGCACCCGCGCGGGGGCGGGCTACGGCTTCGAACTGCTGTGGGCCGTGCTGCTGGTGCTGCTGTGCAAGTACCCGTTTTTCGAATACGCCCACCGCTACACCGTGGCCACCGGCGAAAGCCTGTTGCAGGGCTATGCCCGCCTCGGACGCTGGGCCCTGGGCGCGTTTATGCTCGTGATCATCGGCGGGGCTTTCATCACGACTGCGGCGGTGACCGTCGTGACCGCCGGCCTGATGGGCGCGTTGCTGAATGTGGAAATGTCCCTGACGCTTTTGAGCGCCATCCTGTTGTCGGTCATTCTGGGCTTGCTGGCCCTGGGGCATTACCGCCTGCTGGACCGCTCCATGAAAGTGATGGTGTTGGTGCTTGGGGTGTTGACCCTCGTGGCGGTGGGCATGGCCTTTGCCCATGGCCCGGCCGGAGATCCGGCCTACATATCGCCACACATTTGGTCGGTTGGCGGACTGACCTTCCTATTGGCCCTTATGGGCTGGATGCCCGCGCCGCTGGAAATCGGCGCCTTCTCTTCCTTGTGGGTTCTGGAAAAAGATAAGGAAACAGTCGCCAAAATCACCATGGCCGGCGCCCGCTTCGACTTTCATGTGGGCTATGCCGCGGCCACTGTTCTGGCCGTTGCCTTTCTCAGCTTCGGCGCCCTGATCATGCACGGCACGGGGGCCGAGATGTCGCCTTCGGGCACGGTGTTCGCCCGCCAATTGGTGGACATGTACACTTCGGCTTTGGGCTCGTGGAGTCGCTGGATCATTTCCCTGGTGGCTTTCATCACCATGTTTTCGACCACCGTGACGGTGGTTGATGGATACTCGCGCACCCTGGACCGTGGACTGGCCTTGCTGGCCGCAGGCGAAGGCAAGCCCACGGCTACTTCGAATGCCAGCCGGTATGCCCTGCTGTTGGTGGCCATCTCGCTGGTGATCATCGCCTTCTTCATGAGCAACATGAAAGCCCTGGTCGATGTGGTGACGGTGCTCGCCTTCCTGACTGCGCCCCTGGTGGCGGTGCTGAACTTCCTGGTCGTGCGCGCACCCCATGTGCCGGTCGAACACCGACCGGGTCGCTGGTTGACGGCGCTGAGTTACGTGGGATTGGTTTTTCTGGCGGGATTTGGCTTGGTCTGGATCTGGATCAGGTGGTTGCACTGACCTATAGGATTTATCGTTCGAGCGGTGTCTCTGGCAGGTTGCACCACTCGCCCATGGAGGCGTCGTAAAGGCGGTGCGCCGTATATCCCAACATCTCCAAAACAAAGATGCAGAACGCCGCCCGGATGCCCGACTGGCAGTAGGTCACAATGGTCTTGTCGCGGCTCAGCCCCAATTGTTCCAGGCTGGCTTTCAACTCGATGGCAGTCTTGACATAGCGCGGTTCGCCCTCGATGTCCTCGCCCGTCAATAGATCGGTCCAAGGCATGTGCAGCGCGCCCGGCACATGGCCGTGGCGCAGGTTTTCCGTTTCTTCGGTACCGTCAAATTCTTCCGGCCGACGTGTATCCCAAATCTGGAATTCTTCCGCCAGATGAATCTCCTGCAACTCCGCCTGCCCAACAAACAAGGCCGGCCGCGGCGCCAATTCGATATCCGTGCCCGGCACAGCTTCGGTGATCCGCGTGGCCACCGGATAACCCCGGTCCACCCAGCCATTCCAGCCACCATCGAGCACACTGATATTGTGCACACCATAATATCGGCACACGGCCCAGAAACGTGCCGCGAACAGACCGTGGAAATCGTCATACACCACGTAGTGTTGGTCCCGCTGCAGGCCCAAGGCAAAACAGGTGTCGGCAAATTCGCCGGCGCCCATCACGTGCTGGGTTTTCTCTTCATCGTCAAAATGTTTGAGATGCGGATGGCAGGGCATGCACAAGGCACCGGGGATGTGCCCCTTCAAATAGGAACCGGGGACCCAGGCATTTTCAATGACCTGGATCCCCGGCGTAGCGAGGTTGTCGTGCAACCACTCCGAATCGACGAGTGGGCTGACAACCGGCTTTTCACTCATCAGCGGCCTTCGTTCCCATGCTCGAGCTGATCAAAAGCTTCGCGCATGCCCGCCTGCAAGGCGTTCACATCGGCTTCGGACCAGTCGGCGGGCTCTTCACGAATGAAGGAGGTCTTGTCGACCCGGTTGTCGAAACGACCGAGGGGAATGAAGTAGCTGTTCCCGTCGCGCTCGATCTTCACGCTGTCGGCCTTGCCGGATTTTTCCAACAAATGGGCCATGTCGCACACTCCGTAGTCGCCGTACATGACCGCCAGGGGCACACCGTGGTGCAGGATGCTGCCGGGATCGTTGGGGTCGGTGCGGGCTGCGTTTTTGCGCCGGCTCTCTTCGGGCTCCACCCAGATGTACAGGATGCTGCTCTTGGCCAGGATGGTGCTGCTCAGCTGGGTCAGGCTGCCCTGATATCCAAACGGATGGGGCACCGGCATGGTCTGGCCATCGGCACAGCCGCGGGCAAACTCGATGACGACAGTTTTGCCTTCCATCGAATCGGGCACTTCGGCCACCTTGTCATTCAACAGGGTGCGGGCTTCGGCCTCGATGGGACCGGCGATTTCCTTACGCAGGGCCTCAGGCAGGACGTTGATCATGGCCTGGCCGCCGGCACGCACGCGGGCGGCGTCGATGCGGTCGAAGATCCACAAGGCAGCCGACTCCGGTGCAGGGCGGTTCTGGTTCACGAGATCTTCATAGTCCTCGTTGATCAGCTCGATCAGCGTCAGCCAATCCACCGGATCGCGGAACGGCAGTGAGGGTGAGATGAAGAACATTCCCTCGTGGCCACGGGCGGTCAATTCGTCACTGACCCGGCGCATGATGTGCACGTACGGGAAGTCGTCCAACTGAACAGTGTGGCCGAGGCCGAACTGATCGTGGCATTGTTCCGGACTGAGGTTGGCCAGGTAACGGCGCGCCTCGGATTTGCCGCTGGCGGGCAACGCCAGCAAGAGCAGGACGTCGATATGTTTGGACATCTGATGGTTCCTTTCAAACGGTCGGTGGCCATCCGGACATCCCTTGGATGCGCCAATTGGTCCAGATATTCACCGGAGCTGCAGGGGTTCATGTTCAGGCTCTAAAGATGGGACCAATTATTCCCGTCTGCTGATTAATAGTCAAGAAATGTCGCTGAAATTCGGGTTTTCCAAATTCCCAGCGATCTGCTGGCGGTTTTAGCCCAAGCCGGAAACCTGCAACTGGTGTATCATGTACCAATTCCATCCAAATTAGAGGATTTGCGTGAACGATGACCGCACCATCAACCTGAATCCCGATGACGGGTTGCCCACGCAGCCTGTGGCGGAGTCGTCTGCGGCCGATTCGGCCGAGGAATTGGGCCAGATCGGCCCTTACCGCCTGATCCGCCAAATCGGTGAAGGCGGCATGGGGCTGGTGTATGAGGCGGAGCAACTCGAGCCCATCAAGCGCAAAGTGGCCCTCAAAATGGTCAAGCGCGGCCTGGACACCGCCGAGTTCATCGCCCGCTTCGAATCCGAGCGCCAGGCCCTGGCCATGATGGACCACCCCTGCATTGCCCGTGTTTTTGACGCCGGCGCCACCGAGCACGGCCGGCCCTACTTCGTCATGGAGTACGTGGACGGGGTGCCCCTGAACGAGTACTGCGATACGTGCCGGATGTCGGTCAAGGATCGACTCGAACTGTTCATACTGGTTTGCGAAGGCGTGCAGCACGCTCATCAGAAAGCCATCATCCACCGCGATTTAAAACCGTCCAACGTCATGGTGACCGTAGTTGATGGCCAACCAATGCCCAAGATTATCGACTTTGGTGTGGCCAAGGCCATGGACACCACGATGTTCGACAATACCATGACCACCGGCGTGGGGCAGTTGGTGGGCACGCCCGAATACATGAGCCCCGAGCAGGCCGACATGGACGGCGGCGGCATCGATACCCGCACCGATGTTTATGCTCTCGGTGTGCTGCTTTACGAATTGCTGGTCGGCAAACTGCCCTTCACTTCGATCGAATTGAAGGAGCTGGGTTTTCAGGAAGTCCTGCGCACGATCAAGGAAGTGGAGCCGCCCAAGCCGAGTACCCGGCTGGGCACCATCGCTAAGCGGGCCGGGGCGGAAGTCACGGTCCTGTCGGACAACCGGCAGACAGACGCAGCTCATCTGAGGCGGGCCTTAAAAGGTGATCTGGATTGGATCACCATGAAGGCCCTGGAAAAAGAACGGGACCGGCGGTACGAAACCGCCAACGCACTGGCGGAACCTTCATTACCAACGTATATCTTGTTGGCATTGCTCCACACCGAGCCGGATCCC
>DAOVTU010000553.1 GCA_030632925.1 Candidatus Krumholzibacteriia bacterium
GAAGAAGACCGGGCCTGGCTCGAGGCCCTCACCGCCGATCGTCTGCTGGGGCGGGCCGCCGCCAGTGTCGATCTTTACCGGGCCTACCTGATGGTCAATCCGGAACCGGGCGAACGGGCCGATGAAGCCCGCGTGCGCCTGCTCGAATTGCTGGGCAATACCCACGACGTGAATTTTCCGGTCCCCCGTTATACCGAAGCCCTGGGCGCGATGCAATCGGCGGGCTTGTCGGTCGGCAGCGGGGTCAGTTCGCGCTTCGAAGAGGCCCTCGCCCGCCTGGAATATCGACGCCCCGAACCCGACCCGACCGTGGGCCAGGCCCCGGCCTGGGCTTCGGTAGCCGTGGAGCCGGATGGCCGAGTGGCCGTCGTCTTCTGGTGGGACAACGAACCGCGCGATCTGGCCTTCTGGTCGCCGGGCGAAGATCCCGCACCCATGAATGAATTTCTGGCCGTTTGCGATGGGCGCCTGCTGGCCGCCGACGAGTCCACCCTCGCGGTGGTAACCGGACGCTGGGAAGACGACCCGGCACCCTGGACGGCCGACGAGTTCGTGGCTGCGGTCATGGAAAGCCGCTTGCCCGCCGAGGGCCTGGAACCGGGGGCGCTGTTGCGCCTGGCACTGGCCGAGACCGGCCCCTGGCGGTCGGCGTGGCGCACTGATCTGAGCCATGGCCTTCTGGACCGGCCCCACAGTTCTTCTTTGGTCGACACCTGGCAACAGGGCACTGCTGCGGCGGCCCTGCAGGCTGGCCTGATCTTCCTGGCAGTGCGCAGTCGCGTTGCCGAGGCTGACATTTCATTGCGGGCGGGCATCGGTGAAATGGCCCGTCGTGGTGATCCGGCTTCTCGTTTCCTCTATGGTTTTCTGACCCTCGAAAGCGAAACCCAGCGGGCCCTCGACGCTTCCTTCGAACCCTGGACCTTGCCCTTGCTGTGGACCCGGCCAGATCCCTTCGGTTGGACCACCGGCGGGGGGCCGGCGGGCACCAGCCTGGCTCCGCAGGCCGGCATCCGCCCTGATCTGGGCCGTAGCGATTTGACCATTGTCACGACGGGCAATGCGCCGGCTGTTCTGGCGGCCTGGGGAGATGGCAAACAGAAGTGGCGCGTTGTCCTGGACCGCATGGACCGCCTGGAAACCTTGACCCAGGTGGCCAGTGGCGTTGTGGGACCGGTCACACTTATTCCACGGGCGGGCCGGGTGCATTCGCTGTCCGGTGCGTTGCAAATGCTGGAAGACCTGCTGTCCACTGAACAGCCAGGGGCCGACGGCCTGCTGGCCCTGTTCCACTGGACACGCCTGATCGAATCCCACAACGGCGACCTGCTCGATTTTCGGCAGGTTCGGCCACGGCCAGGTGCCGCGGTGGCGTTGTACGACCGGTATGCGGACGTGGTCGCCGGATTGGCCACTGACACGCCGAATTTGGCAAGTGATGGCTCTCTCGATACCGACACTTTGCGCACCTGGGGCGGACAGTTCAGCCAGCGTGTGCGCAAAGCCGGCCTGGTGGCCGGTGCGGTGGAGCAACTGGGCACTGACGCCCATACTTTGGACAGCCTGTGGGGCGTGTTCGAGGGCAGCGACGCGGCCTGGGTTTTCCTGGACAGCGCCGCAGTGCACTGGTCACTGTACGAACGCGGCGAGTTCGGCATTGAAGATTTGCACAGGCTGCTGCACAGCCGGGGCGGACGTCATCTGAGCCTGCTTTCGGCCGCTGGCTGGCAACGCACAGAGTTGGAAGAACTGCTGGGCACTTGGCTGCAGGTTTTTGGCAGCGCCTATTGCCTGAGTCTGACTGATACCCGGGCGCCGGTTTTGCGCCTGGCCGACCGGGGCGTGCGGCCCGAAGCCGAGGCTCTGGCGGTGGAAGAATTGGCGGCCCAGGTGACCTGGATCGACCGCAAGTTCGCCGAAGAGGGTGCTGGAACGGTGCGGTTGCCACAGGTGGGCCGCTCGGCGCGATTTTGGCGGCAGGTGCGGTCCGGTGAGCTGCCTTTGGGTGGGCAGGGCTGGAGCTATCTTGACCGGGATTCCGACCTGGCCGGCTTGCCCGATGCCGCCTTGGCGGTGCCGGTGTTGCAAAGCCTGAACGATTCCGCAGTGCCCATTGCTCAGCACAATACAAGGGCCGCCTGGGCCGAAGCCGATGCGGGACGGGCCGACCACGCCAGTGGGCGCCGCAAGCTGTGTGCTTTGGAGATCGCCTCGCTGATGGCCGGACGTTGGCGCAGCGTCGACATTCTCGATACCCGCTGGTGGCGCCTGTTGCGCACCCTGGATGCGGCCGCGTTGCAGAGCGATGGCGCCAAACGATTGCGCCCGTGGGATGGCGAGCAGGCTGCGCAATTGGCGACCAACGGCGTGGCGCGCACTTTCGATTTGCCCAACCACGGACAGGGAACTCATCGCGGTGGGGAAGTGGACCAACGCATCACCGAGGTGGTGCGGGATTGGCTCGGACGCCAGCCCGGAAAATCGGCGGACAGGGCAGAAGCCGCGGCCAACAAAACGGCCATTTCGGCTACTGTGCCGGCAGCGGGTACGCGCCTGCTGACGGGAGATTTGACCCCGGTCTGGATTGGACTCAGCGCTTATCTGGCCCAGGCCTGGGAGCGCGGCGAACTGGCCAAGTGGGCCCTGTGGGTAGCCGATACCATGCCCGAAGGTGCAGCCGAGCTGGTTGCCAACGGAGGCGTGGGAGGGCTGTCGGTCTGGGCCGGCGGGCAGGAGGGACGTCTGGCTGATGGCGTGCCGGCGCCGGTGGTGTGGGTTGAACCCGAAGATTTTGCAGACCCGGATTTGAGGCAGCTGTTGGCCACTCGTCCGCCCGAATTCATCGTGGCCGATGACCTGGCGGACTGGCTGCCCAACGCGGAACGCGATGCCCAGGAAACGGCCCTGGCTTTGCGCGCGATCCTGGACAGTGGGGCATACAGCACGGTCTTGCGGGCCCGCGGGTTGGCGCCCAGTTGGTCGGGCTTCCTGGCCGAGGCCTGTGGTGCAACCCTGATGTCCGAAGGTGTGGACGATTACGTCGCCACTCCGGATGCAGAGGCCGGAACCCCGGTTGCCAGCCTGTGCCTGGAATGCGGCCGTGCGGACC
>DAOVTU010000185.1 GCA_030632925.1 Candidatus Krumholzibacteriia bacterium
ATCGTATGAAGGTCGCCCGGTTCTGTTCAATGTCTCCACTCAGGCGAGCATGGCGTCACTGAGCGCCGCGCCCCAGCGGCAGGAAGCCACTATTTTTTGGATACTGAGCTCGGTGATGCAACCGATCCTGATTTTTCTGGTGGTGGCCGGATCGGTCCGGGTTGCCAGTCGCAACATGAAACAGGGACGGGCTGATCGGCGGGGTGCTTTGCGCTTCGGCGCCCTGACGTTCATTCTTTTTGTCCTGTCGACGGGGCTGGATTCGCACGGCCTGACCACCAAGTTCTGGGCTGATGAAATATGGCCGCTCATCGTTGGCGCCTGCTTTGTTGGCCTGGCGTCCTGGAGCCTCTATACGGCGGCCGAGCCCATGGGACGCCAGGTTTGGCCGACGATGTTTGTTTCTTCGAGCCGGTTGTTGAGCCGTCCGCGCATTCCCTGGCGGGATCCGTTGATTGGCTATTCGATTTTGATTGGCCTGTTGGCCGGCAGCCTGGATTTTCTGGTGCAAGTGCCACTGAACTGGACTCTGACCCCACTGTGGAGCGGTGAAATTCCGCCCCCGATGGACATCAATAACAGCCTGTTTCTGGGGCAGCGCCAGGCCTTGTCCCTGGTGCTCGGCCAGTCGCTGATGTTGACCCTGCTTTTGGTCTATGTCGTGGCGCTGGTGGGCATCCGCAAGCTGGTCAAGCGGCGGATACCGGCCCTGTTGCTGACCCTTGTGGTGTGGACGGTGATCAATGGCAGCTCGGGCGCTGAGGGCCTGATTTTCAGCTTCATCACTTCGGTCGTCATGATGGTGGTCCTGTTGCGGTGGGGAGTCGTGGCCATGATCACCTGCCGCGTGGTGTCGGCAGTGGCGTGGGGGGCGCGGGTTCCCGATTGGTCGGCCTGGTATACCGAAGCGTCGGTACTGGTGCTGATGTCCCTGGTGGCTTTGGCGCTGTATGGCGCTTGGGCGGCCGTGGGCACCGGCCGCGAAAAAACCTGACGAAAATACTGGGTGATCGGGTCGGGTTTTTAGGCATCCATGAGCCTTGCTTCACTCCACTTTACGTTCTAGTTTAGAGGGTATTCAGGAGAAGTTTTCTCTTTCTCTGCGGAGCCGGAATCAGCTTTATGAGATCATTGGTTGGCACTCTCAATGCGATGACCAAAGCCCATCCGGGGTGGACCCTGGTTGGAGTGATTCTGGTGGCTGGGGCTTTTGTCCTGCCATCGCTGCATCATGTATTTGATCACCACTCGGTTGGTGATGCTGGCGATTCCTGTCCGGTTTGCCTGTTGCTGAAGTTGAATGTTCTGGCCTTGCCCCTGGTTGTTGCGCTGGCCATGGCGCGGCGAAATGTCACTCTGCTGACCGCCGAAATCATCCTGTTGCCCGCCGCTGCCGTTGTCCTGCGGTCCTTTGCCCGCGGACCACCCCTTTCCCACTGAGACACCTCGCTAAATTCAATTTTGAAGCCTGCCGCAATTGCGGCCGGTCGGTTGTCCTGTTGGAAAGGAAACATCATGAATATTCACCAGCGCCTGTTGGGGGCCGCTGTCCTGCTTGTGCTCGGGCTACCCGGATGGGCTGCGGCCCAGGGTGGAGCCTCGAGTACGGCGACGGGCATTTCCCGCCTCATGAATCCGTCCATTAGTCTCAATACCCTGTTGTTGGGCCAGACTTCGCGCGACATCAAGACCCACGACGCCAACCAGATCAATCTGCAGGAAATGGAGATCCAGTTTTCATCCATCGTGGATCCGTTCTGGACGGCGGACCTGATTGTGGCGATGCACCCCGAGCATGCCCATGAGGGTGAAGAAGCCGGCACCCACTATGCGGTGGATGTCGAAAAAGCCATCGTCGAATACCGCGGCATGCCGCGCGGTTTTGGCCTGCGGGTGGGCAAGGATTTTCTCAACTTCGGCAAGCAGATTCCCCTGCACACGCACAATTTCGCCTTCGTCAAGGCCCCGGTGGGTATTTCGGCCTTTGTCGGCGACCACGGGCTGACCGAAACAGGCGTGGATTTGGCTTGGAACGTGCCGCTGCCCTGGTGGGCCGAGCTGAACGTGTACGCCACCAGCGCCACGGCGGTGATTTTTGATGGCACCAGTCGAGACCTGGCCTATGGCGGTCGCCTGAGCAATCTCTGGGACACGTCGGCCAACAGCACTCTGGAATTTGGGCTGAGCGCCCTGACGGGTCCCGGCGCGGTTCATGAAATGGACGGACCATCCGGACGCTGGAACATGTACGGCGCCGACCTGACCTGGAAGTGGATCTCCGGTACGACCACCGGTGGCCCCGCCTTGTATCTGACCAACGAAATCCTGCTGCCGGATCCGGAGCACAAGGAAGGCGACCCGCTGGGCTTCTACAGCCACCTGCAGTACCGCTTCGGGCGGCAGTGGTGGTTGGGGTTGGGCGCCAGCGTGGCCCGCGATGCAGAGCCCGAGCACGACCATGATGTGGCCGAGGTCCACGGTCTGCGCACCATCCGGCAGGTCAAGGCCAACGTGACTTTGGCGCCGAGCGAGTTCAGCGCCATCCGGCTCGGAATGCATTATGACGAAGAAGAGGACGGAGATTTTCAGGATCTGGGTGCCTATTTGCAGGTCAACTTCACCATCGGGTCGCATCCGGCCCATGCCTACTAGGAGGGCGACATGAAGACAACGATGAAACGCATAGCTCTGTTGGCCGTGGCGGTCTTTGCCATCGTCGCCAATGCGGTGCCGGCGATGGCGAAAGTCAAAGTGGTGGCCACGATTTCCGACCTGGGCAGCCTGGTGCAGATCGTGGGCGGCGACGATGTGGAAGTGACCGTGCTGTGCCCCGGCGAGATGGACCCGCACTTCTTGCCGGCCAAACCTTCGCTGGCGCGCAAGCTGGGCCAGGCCGACATGCTGATTTACAACGGGCTGGAACTGGAGGTGGGCTGGCTGCCGCTGCTGATCCGCAAGGCGCGCAATCCGTCCATCAAGCCGGGGACCAAGGGTGATGTGGATTGCTCGGCGGCGGTGACGGAGTTGTTGGAAGTGCCGGGGGCCAATGTCGATCGCAGTGAAGGCGACGTGCACCCCATGGGCAACCCGCACTACACGCTGGATCCGCGGCGGGCCGTTTTGGTGGCTCATTATCTGGCCGAACGGTTGGGCCGGATCGACGCGGCGCATGCCGCCGAATATGAGGAGCGCGCCGAGGCTTTTGCCCAGGATGTCGCTGCGCGTTCGGTCGTCTGGAAAGCCCAGACTGCCACTACGGCTGAGAGGCCCGTGATCATTTATCATCGCACGTGGGCCTACCTGGTGGACTTCCTGCAGTTGGATGTCGTGGGTGAGATCGAGCATCGGCCGGGCATCTCGCCCTCGCCGCGGCACGTGCAGGAGCTGATCGAGCGGGCCCGCCAGATGGATCAGTTGCTGGTTGTTTCGGCGACCTGGGATCATCATCACGTTTCGACCGAAGTGGCCCAGCGGGCCGGAGGCGTGGCGGTTGTGCTGCCAGCCCAGGCGGGTGCCGGTGGTGGCACTGGCAACTACCTCGACCTCATTGACACCATTTGCCGGGAATTGGCGGCAGCCGGAAAGACGGGTGAGTAGGCATGGATGGATTTGTGGAAATGATGGGCGCACCGGTGGTGATGGCCCTGATCCTTGTAGCCATGCATTCGCATCTGGGCTACCACGTGGTCAAGCGGGGCGTGATCTTTGTCGACATCGCCTTGGCCCAGATTGCGGCCTTCGGCGTGGCCCTGGCGCTGCTGCTGGGTGGTGCGATCGGCACCAATTCCACTTGGCTGGTGGCCCTGGTCAGCACCCTGGTGGGTGCGGGCTTGATCAGCCTGACGCGATCGCGGGCGGCCGAAAAAATTCCGCAGGAAGCCTACATCGGGATCATCTATGCCGTGTCCAGCGCGGCGATGATCCTGGTGCTCACGCAGGTGCCCCACGGTGGTGAGGAAATCCGGCACTTGTTGGTCGGAGCGTTGCTTTGGGTGAGTTGGTCGGTGGTGCTGAAGACCGCGGTGCTGTATGGCGTGCTGGGGTTGCTGCTGTATCTCAAACGCGGTCCGTTGCTGATGGTCTCGACCGATCCGCAAGGCGCGCGGGCAGCTGGCATGTCCCTGGGGCGGTGGGATTTCTTCTTCTACCTGATCCTGGGGTTCGTGGTGACCTCGAGTGTGCAGATCGCCGGTGTATTGCTGGTGTTCTGCCTGCTGGTCGTGCCGACGGTGATGGGCATGCGCATTTTGGCAGACCCGACCCGGCAGTTCGCGTACACCTTGGTGATCGGTATGGTGGCGGTGGTGGTGGGCGCAGGAGCCAGCTACGGGTTGGACCTGCCAACCGGCGCGGCCATCGTCTGCACGTTCGGCTTGTTTTTGGCCTTGCAGGTTGTGGTCGAGGCAGTGGTCAGGCGACTCCCTGCCAGCCCAACCACAGCTGATAAAAACCGAAACCGGCCAGCGCCAGCACGGAAAGCCCGAGGGTGACCCGGCGCACCTGAGGGCCCAGGCGGCGGGCGAAAGCGAAGACGGTGATCAGGCCGACCAGACTGATGATCATCGTCAGGTAGAACCCCACCAGCAGGGCGATGCCCTGGGCGGGTTGTTCGCGATAGCCCTTTAAAAACAGCGGCCCCATCACCAGGCTCCAGGCCAGCCAGGGGTTGGGATTCAGGAAATTCACCAGGGCGGCCTTGAAAACGGTGCGCTGGTCCGCGTTGTCGCCGGCTTCATCGTCAGGCATTTCGCGGCGCCAGCTGAGCCACGCATCCCGGGTGAGATAAAAGAGAAACAAGGCCCCGGCGAAATGGAGGTAGCGGACCATTTCGCCGGGGATTTGCGTCAGGACCAGCAAGGCTGCGGCAATGATGGGGGCGTCGCTGAGCAATGGCGCCAGGGCCGCCGGCACGGTTCGGCGCCAGCCGCGGTGCAACGTTTCGGCGATGAGGAAGGTCTGGAACGGACCAGGCTGTACGGCCGCAGCAAAGGCGAATCCGGCGCCGAGAAGGAAATAGCTCCACATGATCAGATATAACTTTCTCCGGGTTCAAGGCCTGTTGACGAGGAATTGCCATTTTTGTAACGTACGGGCATGTCACCCCATCTTTGAATCGACATTATTATCCATATTTTCGAGGAGGGTGTCTCATGAAACGAAGTTATCTGATCCTTTCCTGCCTGATGCTGTGGGCGGTGGCGGCCACAGCTCAAATCGATTCCCACGACAATGGTATCGGAATCTACGCCGACATGGGTGGTCTGGTCAATGAGGTGGAAGTCGAAGTTGGTGTGCCGTTGGAGGTCTACCTGTTGCTGACCCGGCCTACGGGCAGCCAGATGCTGACCGCCTGGGAGTGCAGCATCGTGGCGCCGGACAACGTTTCGGTGTGGGGCTACAGCTTTCCCATAGCGGGAACCATAGGTCTGGTGGATACGCCCAAATTCATGGCGGCCCATCAACCGGCGGAATACGGGATGGCCAATCTGCTGATGACTTTCATCATCGTGCCGCTCGATTCGGAGCCGGCGCAGTTCTATATCGAAGAATGGCCCGGGCAAACCGGTGTAACGGAGCCGCGTTATATAGACGGCACCTGGGAGGATCTCAGCGTCCACGTGCTCATCGACATGGTGCCCTATCCTGACGATGACGACGAACCCTGCTTCACGATGAATCCGGCGGCATTGCCCATCGCGAGCGCCACCTGGGGCGGCGTCAAGGCGCTGTACCGGTAGGACGATTCTGCAGGTCTTCGGCAACCGTGGGTTGGCCCGCCGGTTGCCGAAGACCGTCATGACTTTCTCTTCGGACCCATTTCGACTATTATTCAGGCCTCGCGGGAGGCCTGTTGTCTCTCAGCGTTCGCGTGACTCTCGGAATGACCCTCGGAAAGGCAGAACCATGGCAGTGAAGATCACCAAACGCAGCGCCGATTACAGCCGCTGGTACCAGGATGTTATTGCGGCCGCCGAACTGGCCGAAAACAGCCCCGTGCGCGGTTGCATGGTGATCCGGCCCAATGGCTACGCGATCTGGGAAAATATCCAGCGCACGCTGGACGACAGATTCAAGGAACTGGGCCATGTGAATGCCTATTTCCCGCTGCTGATCCCCAAGAGTTTTCTGGCCAAGGAAGCTCAGCACGTGGAGGGCTTTGCCAAGGAATGTGCCATTGTGACGCACCACCGGCTGAAGCAGGTCACGGTCGACGGCAAGGTCACGGTGATCCCTGATCCGGACAGCAAGCTGGAAGAGGAATACATCATTCGGCCCACCAGCGAGACGGTCATCTGGGACCAGTACCGCAAGTGGATCCAGAGTTACCGGGACCTGCCCATCCTGATCAACCAGTGGGCCAATGTGATGCGTTGGGAAATGCGCACGCGGATGTTCCTGCGCACCACCGAGTTTTTG
>DAOVTU010000181.1 GCA_030632925.1 Candidatus Krumholzibacteriia bacterium
CCCACCGCCGAGATGATGGAAGTGATGGGCGACAAGCTGGCTTCGCGCCGAAAAATGCGCGCCAGTGGTGTGCCCGTGGTGCCTGGTACTGATGAAGCGGTGACCGACCCGAATATTGCCACCGGCATAGCCGATGAGGTGGGCTACCCGGTTTTGCTCAAGGCCTCGGCCGGTGGTGGCGGCAAGGGCATGCGCGTGGTGCGTGAAGCCGGCGAGATGGCCAGCGCCCTGCGACAGACCATGGGCGAAGCCGGCAGTTCGTTTGGCAACGACGCCGTCTTTGTCGAAAAGTACATCGAGAACCCCAAGCATATCGAGGTGCAGGTGCTGGGCGACGGCACCGGCAACGTGGTGCATGTGTTTGAGCGGGAGTGCTCGGTGCAGCGGCGGCATCAGAAGGTGATCGAGGAGTGCCCCTCCCCTTCGCTGAGTCCCGAACTGCGCGAGCGGATTTGCCAGGCCGCAGTGCAGACAGCCGCGGCCATCGACTACCGCGGTGCCGGCACGGTCGAGTTCATTCTCGCGCCCAACGGCGAATTCTATTTCCTGGAGATGAATACCCGACTGCAGGTCGAACATCCGGTGACCGAGATGGTCAGCGGCACGGACCTGGTGCAGGCCATGGTGAAGATCGCCCAGGGTGAAGGCATCTGTTACAAGCAGGAGGATCTGGTGGCGCGTGGTTGGGCTTTCGAGTTCCGCCTGTATGCCGAAGATCCCGGCCGCAATTTTGCGCCCAGCATTGGCCGCATCGAAGCGCTGACACCGCCCCAGGGCCCCGGCGTGCGGGTGGACACCGGTATTTATGAGGGCTTTGATGTGCCCATCCACTACGACCCCATGCTGGCCAAGCTCATTGTCTGGGGCGAAGACCGTGCGCAGGCCATCGCCCGCAGCAAACGTGCCCTGCGCGAGTTCACCTTGCATGGCCCGGTGCACAACCTGCCCTTCCACCTGTGGGCGCTGAACCAACCGTCCTTTGTTGACGGCACCTACACCACGGCCTTTGTGGAAACGGATTTTGACGCGGACAACTACCTGCCGGAACTGGATGACGATACGGCCGAAGCGCTGATTGCGGCGGCGGCCCTGTTTGAATCCATGCGGCGCACCGAACCTGCAGGGGACTCGGCCGGAACCACCGGCACTCCCGCCAGCAACTGGCGCCTCAGTGCGCGCCGCACCATGACCGGCAACCGCTAGCGGAGCGAAAGGCTTTTATTGTGCTGAAGAAAAAATACATCCTGAACTATGACGAGGATCAGCATGGCGCCGTGGTGGCCCGTGAAGGTGCCGACACCCAGGTGCAGGTCGATGGCGGCGAATTGACGCCGGTGAACTACCACCCTGTCCTGAACGGCAAGGCCATCTCCATCCGCTTCGGGGGCAAGCTGCATCTGGTGCACCTGACCGGTGTGGATGGCAACGGCAAAGTGCAGGCCACCATCGCCGGACGGCCGGTTGTGCTGTCGGTCATGGACGAGTTGAAGGCCCAGGCCCTTGAAAGCCTGGGCGGCGGCGCGGCCAGCGGCACCATTGCGGCGGACATCCCGGGCCTGGTGGTGGAAATCAAGGTCACCGAGGGTCAGCAGGTAAAACTGGGCGATCCGGTGGTTGTGGTTGAGGCCATGAAGATGCAGAATGAGCTGACAGCTGCTGTTTCGGGCACGGTGACGGCCATTCCGGTCAAGGCCGGCGACCCGGTCAATCCTGGTGATGCATTGGTGATTATTGAGCCTGAAGTGGTCGGTTGAGCGCCTTTTGAGCCCATCTGGCCTGTTTTTGCCCCAGCCCTGGATTATTCCGGGGCTTTTTTTTTGCCTGAGCCTGTAACCTGCCGCTTGGTCGTGCGTCTATCGACGTACAATGAAACGCCAGATCTTCACAGAGCTCCTTGCGAGCCATAAGAACCGGATCTACAGCCATGCGCTGTATAGCCTGCGTGATGCCCACGATGCCGAAGATGTGACCCAAGAGGTGTTTTTGAAGCTGTGGGACAAGTATGAAGAGGTCGATCCGGAAAAAATCGGCGGTTGGCTGACCCGGGTGACCCACAATTTGTGCATTGACCAGTCGCGACGCCGCAAGGCCCAGCGCAACAACTTCGGCCACCCCGACCACGAGGCTGTCGATACGCTGGTGGCGGTACGGGGCGGTTTGGGCGACCCGGAATATGATCTACAGTTGGGACAGCGCCAGGCGGCCCTCCTGGACGCCCTGGAGACCCGCAGCGTGATGATCATGCACTATTTCCAGGACATGAAGCTGCATGAGATTGGCGCAGCACTGGGAAAATCAGTCAGCGCCTTGAAAGTCCAAATTCATCGAGCGCGCAAAAGTTTGCGTCTCGTATTGACCACGGTGGCGGAAACCCCGCCCCAGACCCAAAGGGGAACCGGGTGATGAACGATTGCACCCTCTACGACATTCAGCTGACAGCCTACGCTGCCGGCGAACTGACCGAACCGGACCTCGGCGCGGTCGAAAACCACCTCAAGCGCTGTGCGGATTGCCGGGCTGAGCTGGCTCGCGAAAAAGAAATGCGCTCCCTGCTCGGTGGCCTGCCAACTGCAGAGTGCCCCGATTCGGTGACAAACTTTTTGCACGGCGTGCTGCCTCTTGAAGAAGACAGCAACAGCAACCGCTTCGGCTGGTGGCCCGCCGGTATGGGTCTGGTGGCTGCCGCCCTGTTGGCCGTGCTCCTGATTCCCGGCCTGATGGGCGATACCACCGAGACCGAGCGTCTGGTTGCCCAGGTCGAAACCCATGAATTTACGGCCGATGAAATCAGCCAGGCGCGGCACGATGTGATCGCCACCCTGGCCCTGGCCGCCGACGTCTTGGAACGCAGCCGTGACAATGCGGTCGTCGAAGTATTTGGGGCCCGCTTGCCCCGGATCATCAACGAAAGCCTGCGCTCCCCCGCTTCCGATGCCCACGGAAAAACCGACAACCTCAAGACAGCCCCCACAGGAGGCAACGGATGAAACGCACAAGAATTTTCAGTGGCCTGATGCTCGCGACCCTATTGCTGGTAGGCATCCCGGCAATGGCGGAAAAACTCGAGGACGCGCCAGGCTACATCGACCTGGAATGGATCGACATTCCGGACGACGCCAAAGAAGTTAAGGACATCAACCTCGATGTGGTGCTGCTGAGCATCGCCGCCGACGCAGAAGAGAACCAGGACGAAGCCCTGATGCAGGCCTTGCAGATGATCAAGTCCATCCGGGTCAAGAGCTGGTCCGTTGGGGACGAGGATCCCGTGGCGGCCAAGGCCATGAAGAAGATTTCCAAGAAGCTCAAGGACAACGATTGGAAACGTTTGATCTACGTCAAGAGCGATGAAGAGACCGTAACGGTCAGTACCAAAACCGTGGACGGCGACATGGTCGGCCTGATGCTCGTGGTGTTCGAAGTGGACGAGAACGTGGCCTTTGTCAATGTCGTGGGCGATCTGAACCTGGCGACGTTGATGAAGCTGGTCAAAGAGTTCGACGAGACTTCCATCGAAGGCATGCTCGAAGAGCTGGACGGCGTGAGCGGCATCGAGATCGATCACAACTAGTTTGGGAACACGGCATGCCGGTGGTCCCACGGCCGCCCCCCACCGCGGCTGAACAAAAGCCCTCCGCTTATGCGGAGGGCTTTTTGTATCTGGCTGAGCTTTTCTAGTTGAACATGAACCGCGAAAGAAAGACACCCGCGGCCACGGCCGAGCCGATGACACCGGCCACGTTGGGAGCCATGGCGTGCATGATCAGGAAATTCTGGGGATCCTCCTGGGCGCCGACCATCTGGCAAACGCGAGCGCTGTCAGGCACCGCCGACACACCAGCGGCCCCAATGATGGGATTGATTTTGTCCTTCACGAACACATTCATCAGCTTGGCAAAGAGCACGCCCGCCGCCGTGGCCACACAGAAACTGGCTGCGCCCAGCAACGCGATCTTGATGGAGGCCGGGGTCAGGAAACGGCTGGCGTCGGTCGAGGCGCCCACGCACAGGCCCAATAGAATCGTCACGATATCAATCATCGAGTTGCGGGCCGTCTTGGCCAGCCGCTCGGTCACGCCGCTTTCCTTCAACAGGTTGCCGAAGAACAAAAAGCCCAGCAGTGAAATGGCTCCCGGCGCAATGGACGCGCACAGGACGAAGGCCAGGATGGGAAAAATGATGCGCAGGCGTTTGCTCACCGGAGGCGAGGGTTTCATGCGGATCAGGCGCTCTTCGCGGGTGGTCAACAACCTGATGATGGGCGGCTGGATCACCGGCACCAGGGCCATGTAGCTGTAGGCAGCCACAGCGATGGCGCCCAGCAGGTGGGGCGCCAGCTGTCCGGCCAGGAAGATGGCAGTGGGACCATCGGCCCCACCGATGATGCCAATGGCCGCGGCTTCCTGGGGCGGAAAGCCCAGCAGGAGCGAGCCGGCAAAAGTCAGGAAAATGCCCGCCTGGGCCGCAGCCCCCAGCAGGATCAGGCGCGGGTTGGCCAACATGGCTGAAAAATCGGTCATGGCCCCGATGCCAAGGAAAATCAGTGACGGGTACCAGCCCTGGGTCACCCCCGAGTAAAGTACATTCAGCACGCTGCCCTCTTCGTAGATGCCGATGTTCATGCCGCTGGACAGGGGAATGTTGCCCACCAGCACGCCAAACCCGATGGGCACCAGCAGCAGCGGTTCGTAATCGCGCGCAATGCCCAGATAGATGAACACACAACCGATGGCCAACATGGCCATGTTGCCCCAGCTGAAATTGCCGACGAGGCCGACCTGCAGAAAATCCCAAACCACGTCCATTATGAATCCCGCTTCTTCCGCCTGCCTAGGCGAATTCGATGAGGGTCTGGGTTTCGCGCACGCTGTCGCCGGCGGCCACGAGCACGGCCTTGACGGTGCCGGCCTGGGGAGCGGCGATGGCCGTTTCCATTTTCATCGCTTCGATGACCAGCAGGGCCTGGCCCGAGGTGACCGCGTCGCCGGGCTTCACTTTGACTTCGAGAACCGTGCCGGCAATGGGCGAAGCCACACCGCCGGTATCGCCGACCGCCATGGGTACCGGTGCCGCGGCAACCGGAGCCGACATGGCCGGGGCCACCGGTTGTCCGGCAGGAGCAATGACCGGCAAGGGCGCTGCCGCTCCAGTCATCTCGTCACTGGCTTCGAGGACTTCGACATCCACCTCGTAGGCCACGCCGTGCACGGTGATCTTCAGTTTCATCAGGCTCTCCTTTGGTCAGCCTTTCGGCTGCACCATTCGGTCTATGAACGTTTGCGGCGCACGGTGTGCGAACCTTGCAGAATGAGTCGGCCCTGGGCGGACCAGGGCGTGCGTTTGCGCTTGGGCGACAACAACCGGTGGATGCGCCGGACCCGGAAACGGCCCTGCACCACGGTGGCCGCCGCGGCCGAAATCAGCACCAGGGTGGTATTGTCGATGGTTGGTTCTTTGGTCATGGCGGCTTCGTCGACCCGCCGTTCGTGATCCTGCCAGCGCCCGTCTAATTTTTTAAGCAGGGCCACGACCAGGGAGATCAGCGCCAACACGCCAAAGACGATAAGGACGCCGGCGATGGCCAGGGAACCCATTTCAGGCGTAATATTGCTGCCCACTTTTCGCTCCTACAGCGGAATCAGGCCGTGTTTTTTCTCGGGCCTGACTGCGCGTTTGGATTTGAGGAGTTCGAGGCTGAGGGCAACGTAGGCCCGGGTCTCGGCCGGTTCGATCACGTCGTCGACCATGCCCTGGGCCGCCGCGACATACGGGTTGGAGAACTTTTCAGAGTACTCGGCCATCAATTCAATTCGCTTGGCATCGGGATCGTCAGCCGCCGCGATCTCCTTGCGGTAGAGCACATTGACTGCGCCCTCGCCACCCATGACGGCGATCTCGGCCGTGGGCCAGGCCGCCACCCGGTCGGCCCCCATGCTGCGCGCGCACATGGCCAGATAGGCACCGCCGTAAGCCTTGCGCACCACGATGGTGATCTTGGGCACGGTCGCTGAGCCGTAGGCAAAGAGCATCTTGGCGCCGTGGCGAATGATGCCGCCGTATTCCTGCTGCACGCCGGGCATGAATCCCGGCACATCCACCAGGGTTACCAGGGGAATGTTGAAGGCGTTGCAAAAGCGGATGAAGCGCGCGCCCTTGACAGAAGAATCAATGTCCAGCACGCCGGCTTTCTGCTTCGGATTGTTGGCCACGATGCCGACTGTGGACCCTTCAACGCGCCCGAAGCCCACGATGAGGTTGGGCGCAAAGTGGGTCTGAACTTCCAGAAAATCGGCCCGGTCGACCAACCGGTTGATGACTTCGTGCATGTCGTAGGCTTCGCGGCTGCTCTGGGGAATGAGCGAGTTCATGGCCTCGTCCGGACCCACGATTTCGTCGTGCTGGTCTTCGTAGAACGGCGGGTCATCGGTGTTGTTGGAGGGCAGGAAGCTGAGCAGGCGCTTGGCCAATTCCAGGCCTTCGCCCCCGCTTTC
>DAOVTU010000336.1 GCA_030632925.1 Candidatus Krumholzibacteriia bacterium
AACCAGACGCCGCTGGCTCCGCCTGAACTGGAGCGCGTCCCACTGGCTGCACAGCGCCTTCGCCGTGGCCGCTATCGCTCTGTACATCATCGGCGGCTCGGCCCAGACGAAAGTCGCGGGCCTGCCCCTGGATTTCCGGGTCGACCAACTCGTCTACCCGGTCGTGGTCGGGGAAAACACTGTCCACAGCGAGCCCGAACTCTTGGCCCGCGTGACCGGCGAACCGGTCGACTTCCCTCTACGGCTGCGCAGTCTCGACGGCACCACGGACATCGTGGTCGTGCCCCGCAGACTCCTCAACAATGCCCACGCCATCATCAACCGGATCAACGGTCTATTCTTTCTGGCGGTCTCCCTGATCGTATTTGCACCCCAGGTGGAGAAGGTGCCGGCCCGGGATTTGTTTTGGGCCTGCTTGTTCTATGGCTTGGCGGTCATGATCGGTGGTGTCTATTCGCCGCAGGGCCAGACCTGGCCCGGAGCGTTCTTGCCCATGCTGCGCATGCTCATTCTGATGATCTTGCCGACTCTCATGTTCAACATCGGTCTCAGTTTTCCACGCCACGCATCGATTTTGGACCGTTGCCCCTGGCTGGTGCCGACGGTGGCCATCCTGGGCGTGGTTGTGGCGGGATGGCACTTCTGGGCCTGGCTGCGGTGGTTTGAGGGTGCCGGGGACTGGGGGGGCATTAATCTTCCCCGCAGTGTCGGGGGTGTTTTCCTGGCATTGTTCTTTGGCAGCGGTTGCGTGAGTATGGTCATCGGCTACCGGCATTCGGAGCAGGAGCGCGAACGCGAGCAGGTGAAGTGGTTGCTGTGGGGCATCACCATGGGGTCGGTGCCATTTGTCTTCTTCCACGCCTTGCCGTTGGCCATGGGGCTCACGCCGATTTTTCCCATCGAGGTCGCTCGCCTGTTCTCCATCGTGATACCCATCGCCATGAGTTTTGTGGTGATCCGGCACAAGTTCCTCGATGTCGATATTATCATTCGTCGCAGTCTGCTGTACGTGCTGCTGGCCAGCATGATGGTCGGCATCTATGGCGTGATCGGCATTTTTGTTGGCCACCGGGTGGAAGAGCGCTGGCCCGAGACGGGCCCCTTTGTGCCCATCGCCGCGACGATCATTGCGGCCACCCTGTTCACGCCGACCCGGCAGGGATTTGCCCAGTTGATCGACCGGGTGTTCTTCAAGATCCGTTACGACCATGCTCAGGCCCTGACGGCGTTCCGGCGGGAATTGCGGGAGACCAAGGACCAGCAACAGATCGCCGACAGTCTGGCCGAGTTTCTGGTCCGGCATCTGGGCCCCAATACGCGGTCGGTTGTTTTGCGTCGTGAAGAACAGCGGTTCTTGTCGGGCAAGCCGTACGAAACCGAACCGCCGCGCCAGTTGCTGCCCGAGGCTGTTTCGGTGATGGCATTGCCGGGCCGCACGGCACGTCCGGATGTCGAAACGGCGGGCTTTCCGGCCATCTGGCAGGATGAAAATTACGTGTTGGCCCACGCCATTGAAGGTGAGGGCAACCGATTTGGCTACTTGGCGTTAGGTGAAAAAAGCAGCGGCCGCGTCTATGTGGCCGAAGACCTTGACCTGCTGGCGGCCGCCACGCGTGAAACCGCCCTCTGCATGCACCGCATGAATCTGGAGCAGGACTTTGTGGACGAGGTCGTGGCCCGGCACCGGATGGAGGAAATGAACCGCTTCCGGACCGAGTTTTTTGCCCAGTTTGCCCACGACCTGCGCAGCCCCCTGACTTCGATCAACTGGGGCGCGCGCAACCTGCTGGACGGCGTGGTGGGAGAGGTCAGCGAGCCGCAAAAACTTTATCTCGAGGGCATCGAGACTTCGGCTCGGCAGTTGGTGCGACTGGTGAACAACCTGCTGGAGGCCACCCGCCTGGAGTCTGGTCTGCCGGAAGTCGAGTTCTGCCGGATGAACCTGCTGGCGACCATCGAGGAGTCGGTCTCGAAATTGAAGGCCACCGCCGAGGCCAAGGATTTGAGACTGGTGGTGCAGGCGCCCGATTCAGCCCACGTGTTTGGCAACGAAGAAAAACTGCTGGAAGTGATCGACAATCTGATCGAAAACGCCATCCGGTACGCGCCGCCGGAAACACGGATCAATGTCATCATCAAGGGCAATGACGACCGTGTGGAGTTGGTTGTTGAAGACCGCGGCCCCGGTCTGAATCTTGAGGATCTCGATGCCATTTTTGAACCCTATCGCCAAGGAATGGCGAGCCCGCATTCCACCCAACAGGGGTTCGGTCTGGGTCTGTTTGTAGTCAAGAGTTGGGTGGAGAGGATGGGCGGCCGTGTGCAGGCCGGCAACCGCGAAGGCGGCGGCGCCAGATTTACCATAGAACTTCCCACCCGGGAAACGCACGTCCAGGAGGCGGCTGAATGACAAGCTTGAACGCCCGTATTTTGATTGTCGACGATGAACCCATGCTGCGCCGCACCATGAGCGACCGCATGAAGTTCTGGGACTGCACCACCGAAGAGGCTTCCACGGGGGAAGAGGCCCTGGAGTTGCTGGGCCAGAAATCGTACGACCTGGTATTGCTGGACCTGAAGATGCCGGGCATCAGCGGCCTGGAAGTCATGACCACCATGCGCGAACGCAACGACATGACCGATGTGGTGGTCTTGACGGCCCATGGTTCGGTGGAGGCGGCGGTCGAGGCCATCCAGGCCGGGGCCACCGATTTTCTGCTGAAGCCGGCTGATTTTGAACTGGTGCACAATACGGTCAATCGGGTGCTGGCCACGCGCCGCCTGGCTTTGGCCCATGAAGCGTTGCAGGAACAGCACGCCACCGACGCGCCGTTTGTGACTGGCGATTCGCCGTCCATGAAGACCCTGGTCGAGAGTGCCCGGCGGGCGGCCCGCAGCAAGGCTACGATTTTGCTGCGCGGTGAGAGCGGTTCGGGCAAAGGCGTGATCGCCGAATTCGTGCACCGGGAAAGTGACCGGAGCAAGGGGCCGTTCGTGTATGTGAACTGTGTGGCCCTGAGCGACGAGTTGATCGAAAGCACGCTGTTTGGTCACGAACGGGGCGCTTTTACGGGCGCGGTGGCGCGCAAGGCGGGGCGCTTTGAGGCGGCCAATTCGGGCACCGCATTTTTGGACGAGATCGGTGACATCTCGCCCCGTTTGCAGACCAAGCTTTTGCATTTTCTGGAGACTGGCGAGTTTGAGCGTGTGGGCGGCACCAGTACCCTGACTGTGGATTGCCGCATCGTCGCAGCGACCAATCGAGATTTGGAAACGGCGGTGCGTGAGGGCAATTTCCGCGAAGACCTGCTATACCGCCTGAACGTGATCGGCCTGGAGGTGCCGGCACTGCGGGATCGTGGCGAAGACATTTCGATTTTGGCCGAATTTTTCCTGGGGCGTTTTGCCACCGAACTCAAGCGGCCCAAGATGAAGATCGCGCCGGAAACCCACGCCGTCATGCGGGCCTATTGTTGGCCAGGCAATGTGCGGCAGATGAAAAATGCCATGGAGCGGATGGTCGTCATGGCGCTGGGCGAAGTGTTGACGCCGGATTTGTTGCCGCCGGAAGTTTTGCGCGGCGAGGACCCTGCGGCACCCCCGGTTTTCGACAGCGGTGAACTGTTGCCCCTGCGCGAGGCCGAGCTGGCCTTTCGCAAACAGCACTACCGCCGCGCCCTGGCCATGAGCTGCGGCAACCAGACCAAGGCCGCCGAGTTGCTTGGCATCCAGCGCAGTTCATTGAATCGTCAGATGAAGGAATTGGGCCTGCGGGAAGATGGGACCGGAGACTGAGGCTCGCACAGAGTTCAAACAACAGGGGCCGCGCGGTGAGGCGCGGCCCCTGAGATCCCCCCTTTTTTTCTCCTAGTTCGTGATGGCCACTGAGGAACTGGTGATGACCTTCGCGCGCAGGTCCATCAGGCCTTCGGCCGCCTCGTCGGCGGTGAAGTTGGTGTGACCGTAGCGTTCGACCACACGTTGCTCGAGCAGATGGCTGTTGCCGGCTGCGGCGACCTTGGCGGCGTAAAGACCTTCGTGGAATAAGGGCACCACGGGGTCATAGCCGTTGTGCAGGGCTAGCATCGGAACGGGCAGCTCGCCGCTGGGTTCGTAGTGACGGTCGAACAGATCATCAGCCGGGCGTTCGCGGTCATAGCGTTGCACGGCCGCATTGATCATGCCGAGAACCTCAGGCGACAGCAGGCCAGGGGCAACTGCTTCATACACGGTGTCGAAGTTGTCGACCGGGCAGGCACCGTTGGTACGGTCCAAAACATCGTGGATCGCGCGGTAATTGAATCCCAGCGCAGTCAACAGGGATTCCATGCGTTCCTCGTTGGTGCGTCCGGTCAACTGAGTCTGCTTGAGCATGCAGAGGATGCCAAAGCCGGTGGGGTCCGCTTGCACGGCACCCATGACGGGATATACGATGTCGGCCATGAGGTCATAATCCTCGGGCACATCGATCACGGTTCCGTCCAGGACACCTGGATAGAACAGATCAAAAATGACCCGAACATGCGCCACGTAATCCAGCTCGGCCTTCGTTCCACCAATCATCCCGGCCATGGTCAGG
>DAOVTU010000191.1 GCA_030632925.1 Candidatus Krumholzibacteriia bacterium
CGATGATGTCCTGGTTGATGACCCGCAGGGCCCGAAAGCCCATGCGTTCGGGGTTGTGATACTCCCCGAAGGAAAAGGAGTGGTAGGTGTCCAGCCAACCGTGTTGCAGGTGGCCGCGGTCGCCGGATTTCAGGACGTTGAGCATGATTTTCTCCTTCGTTTCAGTATTGACACAATATAGTTAAAACGAAAGTTGTTGCAACAGGTAAATACAACTGGTGCCAACCCCAACGCAGAGGGCATGTTGACAACAACCGAGTGTCGCCCAGAAAGGATCCCGGCCCAAAATGAGTCTTCGTGTAGCCCTGTTGAACATGATGCCGGATGCGGCGTTGGTCGTGACCGAGCGCCAGTTCGCGACCTTGCTTGGTGCGCAGTCGGTTCGGGATGTCCACCTGCAACGGTTTACCCTGGCGGCCATTCCCCGCGGCCCCGAAGTGGCCGCCCACATGGAACAGCTCTACCGCGATGTTGCCGAACTGCGGGCTGAAGATTGCGACGTTCTGGTCATCACCGGTGCCAACGTCAGCGACCCGATACTGCCTCGGCAGGATTTCTGGGAACCCTTGACCCGACTGATGGACTGGGCCCTGGCGGCGGACCTGCCCGTCCTGTGCTCGTGCCTGGCGACCCACGCGGTCCTGGAATCGCGGCACGGGCAACAGCGCCTACCGGTGGCACCGAAAGTTTGGGGCGTGTACGACCACGACCTGATGCTGGCCGACCACCGGTTGTTGCAAGGTTTGCCCGACAGGGTGCCCGTGCCTCACTCGCGGCACAACGAGGTATCGGCAGCCCAGTTTGCGGATGCCGGCTACGACGTGTTGCTCAACAGCGCCGAAGCCGGTCCGCATTTGGCCGTGGAAAGGGAGCGGGGGCGTTGGCTCCTGTTGCAGGGGCATCCGGAATATCAAACAATCAGCCTGTTGAAGGAATACAAGCGCGAGGTGACGCGGTGGCAGGTCGGCCAACGAACTGACTACCCGGTTTTACCGGCGGGCTATCTGACCAAGGCTGCGGCCACGATACTCGATGGACAACGGAATGCTAACGAGGAGTTGGGCCCCGGCAGGGATAAATATCCGGATTTTCCAGAGACAGCGGCGGCGCCGCACCTGGTCAATACATGGACGGACATTTCGATCCGCATCATCTCCAACTGGCTGGCCAGCCTGGCCTGAAAAAAAGGGGAGCCGCAATGCAGCTCCCCTTATCTCGAACTCGATCTCGAACTCGATCTCAAACTTCATCTCTTCTCTGAAATCTAGGCTCCAGCCTCCCGCAACTTCTTCTGCTCGTGAGCCGGCAGTGTCAGGTTCGGGTTCTTGGCTATGCGCGCCTTCTGCAAGAGGAAGACCACTCCCCACAGGACGACTCCCGCCACATCCATGGCCCAGCTGGGCGCATCGAAGGGAAGGATGACATGGCCCAGGTCCGGGAAGAAGAGGATCATGGTGGCCACGGCCATGATGATCCATTCCAGTGGGTTCATGCCACACGACAGGTAGCCCATGGTGAGACTGCCAAAGGCCACCGTGGCCAAGGCGATGGTGGCAAAGGTCATGAACACTTCCAGCGGCGATCCACCGAGCAGGAACCCTCGACTATAGGCGAACAGGAAGGGCCCGATGTACAGGAACTTGGCGAATTTGAAACTCGTCCAACCTGTTTTCCAGGGATCGGCTCCGGCAATGGCGGCACCGGCATAGGCCGCTACGCACACCGGTGGTGTGATGTTCGAGTCCTGACTAAACCAGTACACGATCATGTGGGATGAGATCATCACCCAGGCGACATTTTCGGCCATCCCCCTGGTGATCTCCATGTCCGCCAGGGGCATGCCAAAGTGATGCATGGCGATCATGTTGGACACAGAACCGACGGTCAATACGGCGGTGATGAGGTAGGCTGCAGTCACGGGAACACCCATGCCCAGTACCAGTGAGGCGATACCAATCAGCAGGATGGCCGCGGGTAGGAAGCCGCCGCTGAGACTGATGATGATGTCGCTGAACTTCAGGCCGATGCCCGACAGGCTGATGGTGCCCACGATGATACCGATCACGCCGACGGTAGCGCCAATAATCAGGGTATTGCGCGAGCCTTCGATCATGGCCTCGCGGATTTCCCGCCAGCCCATCTTGTTGTCAGGGGTGAACCAACTGACAACGATGCAACTGAGAATGGCGACCACAGCCGAGAAACCGGCCGACTTGCCCATCAGCATCATCACCACGATGATGACCAGGGGAGCGGCGAGGTACCATTCCTTTTTCAGGATATCCCATGCTGTAGGCGCATCGGGATCGTCAACTCCATAGAGGCCATAACGCTTGGCCTCAAAATGGATCATCACAAAGACCGACAGGAAATACATCAGGGCCGGGAAGATGGCCATCTTCATGATATCCACGTAGGCAATCTCGGTCATTTCGGCCATTAGGAAACCGCCCGCGCCCATGATCGGGGGCATGAACATGCCGCCAATGGAAGCTGCGGGTTCGATGGCACCGGCGACGTGGGGCCGGAAGCCCGCGCGTTTCATCATCGGAATGGTGAAGGCACCGGTCGACACCGTATTGGCGATGGCGGAGCCGGAAACCGAACCGAAGAAGCCCGAAGCGATGACCGCGACCTTGGCCGGGCCGCCGACGCTCTTGCCGGCCAGGGCCAGGGGCAGGTCGATGAAGAACTTGCTGGCCCCGGAATACTTCAGGAAAGACCCGAAGAAAATGAACAGGATCACGTAGGTGACCAGCACGTTGGCCATGATGCCAAAAATGCCGTCCTGGGCGTAGAACAGAAAATTCAGGGCCCGGGTGACCTTGAACCCGTCGTGGGCAAAGGAATCCAATACCGGCAAATCTTCGAACAGGTTGCCCCACAGCAGGTAGGCGAGAAAGCCCAGGCCAGCCATGGTCATGGACATGCCCAGGACCCGCCGGGCCGCTTCCAGACTGATGAGAATACCGATCACGGCGACGACCGCATCCAAAGTCGTCTCCGAGCCCATGCGGTAGTTGATGTTTTCGAATTCCAGGACCCAGTAGCCGACCACGCCGATGGAGACGAGGGCCAGGAAGATATCGCTGATAGAAGGGCGGTCGATCCGGGATTTGGCCGACCTGGGGTAGGTTAGAAAAACCAGGACAAAGGTGATCAGGACGTAAATGCCGCGATGGTACTGGGTGCTGACGGGGGCCACGCCCGAGTTCCACATGTAGAACAGGACCATGAAAATGCCCAGTCCGGAGGTCAGCCAGTACCAGTACTTCGTAAGAGCACGCCCGGACTTGGCGTCCTTCTCCATGAGCTCATCAAGCACTTCCTGGTCAGCGGATTCAGGTTCCAGATCCCTAAATGGTGAATCGCTCATTGTGTTGACTCGTTTCCTGCCATCGATGTCGACGGCTTAACTAGGTATCGGTAGCAAAAACGGGGAGGGAGCCAGGCCCCCTCCCCGTTTGATCGTGTATCTCTGACCGGGTTCACCGGTAGAGACAAACTACTTCAGGTTGGCAGGCACTGTCTTGCCGTTCTCTTCCCAGAATTTCACTGCACCGGGATGCAGGGGAATGCTGGCACCATCAAAAGCATTTTCCATGGTCATGGTCTTGAACGTCTTCTTGGCCGCCGTCATGGCTTCCATTCCGGCGCTGCTCCACAGGGTCTTCATGATGTTGTACACGACTTCCGCGGGAACTTCAGCGTTGGCACACAGGAAGGTGGCGTCCTGGAAGGACGAGCAGGCAGGCATGCCTTCACCGTAGGTACCAGCGGGAATTTCCATGGGGATGTACGCATAGGCATCGTAGAATTTCGAAGACACAGCTTCGGCGCCGACGTCGATCAGGCGAATGTCGACCTGCACGCTGGCTTCAATGATGGAGCGGTTGGGATAACCCACGAGCACCCAGAAGGCGTCGATCTTGCCGTCTTTGAAGGCGCTGGCCGCAGCCGAATAGCCCAGGAATTGGGGCTTGAAGTTGTCCCAGACTTCAATATGGCGGAAGAAACGCTCGGCGCTGGCAGCAGCACCGGAACCGGCGTTGCCGACGCCCACTTTTTTGCCAACCAGATCAGCAGCGGTTTTGATGTCGCTGTCAGCCCGGACAACCAACTGGGCCGGGGCACCGTACAGGAAACCCATGGCGCGCAAGCCGTCGTATTTGACCTCGTCCTTGGGCAGCTGGCCCAGGCGACCGAGACCACTGTCCACAGCGTAGCAAAGGCCAAAATCGCTCTCGCCCTTGGCGACGCGCTTGACGTTTTCAACCGAGCCACCGCTGCCAATAGCGGAAAGCTTGATGTCGTCCATGTTCTTGGGTACGTAGACAGCCATGGCGTTGGCGAAGGTGTTGAACGTGCCACCGGTTGGGCCACCGCCAACTTTGGCTTTGAAGGGCTTGGCCATCACATCGGCCGGAGCAGAAGCCATGCCGATGGCGGCGATGCAGAGCAGGGTCAGAAACAGAAACTTCTTCATGGTCGGGTCCTCCTCGGACTTGCAAAAAGGAGAGCAGTTGAAATTTTCCGAATACCGATACCAAGCAATGGCAAACCTTATCGAAGGTGCATATTCATGTCAACTGTTAAGCTGTTTTATTTATATGCACTTAATGATAATGAAGATCAGCAAATAATTTTGCCGTCTGGAGGTGGCCCTGGCTTCATTTTGTGGCCACTACGGGGGCACCAACCCTGATCATGCCTGGTTTTTCGACCACCAGATTCACACCAAAAATGGCACCTTTTTCATGTCGGCGGTAGCTGGCGAGGGTCCGCAGAGGTTCCGGGGCACTTATTTTTCCGGTTTTCTGGTCCACTGTGGTGACTGAACAGCGGGCGCAGGGGCCGGTTGCTCGCAGCGTGACTTCGCCAATAGTCAGGCGGCTCCAGGTGTCTTCTGCGAAGGGCTCACACCCTGAGACCACAAGATTGGGCCGAAACCGGTTCATGGGCACCGGTTGCGCCAGGCGACCATTCAAATCCGCCAACGACGCTTCGCTGATGATCAGGCAGGGGTAGCCATCGGCAAAACTGACCTGCTCGCCATGTTGGCCGCCACTGGAGGTGATCGGGCGGCGGCAGTCAACGTCCATCCAGGCCAGATGGCAGGTTTCGCCCAGATAGTCAGACAGCCACTGATCGGCCTCGGGGCTGGCCGCCGCGGCACTCACTTCGTCGTTCCAGACACTCACCGCGCGGCGTGGTCCGTCCAGGGTGGGAAAGAGGTCGAGGTCCGGGAAACCGTCTGCCTGCAAGGTCAGTCCATCAGGCCGCAATTGAGCACTGACCAGAGCCAGGGCCGGATGGCTGCGTTGGCTGATAAAACGACCATCTGGCCCGATGATGACCCAGCGCCGATCCTCAGCCAGGCCTTCGGGTTGGGCCACCGCCTGCTGGACTTTTACCCCACCGAGGGCTTTGACAGGGTAGACGCAGATGCCGGAAAGTTGGATACTCATATGTGTCAGCCATCCTCTTGGTGTCGTAGTGCGCCAAAGACCGTAACCTGAACCGCCCCGGAAAACCATGGAAACCCGTGTCCACAACACACCGTTTGAACGCGCCATCCTGCACGTGGACATGGACGCGTATTACGCCTCAGTGGAGGTGCTCGACGACCCGAGCCTAAAGGGCAAGCCCGTCATCGTGGGGGGCACGCCCGAGGGGCGGGGGGTGGTGTCGGCCGCCAGTTACGAGGCCCGAGCTTTTGGTGTGCGCAGCGCCATGAGCGCTGCCCGGGCGGTAAAATTGTGTCCTGACGGCATTTTTAAGCGCGGCCGCATGGAGCGGTACGTCGAAATTTCCAAGGTCATTTTTGACATCTACAGGGATTTCACGCCGTTGGTGGAGCCGCTGTCCATAGATGAGGCCTTTCTGGATGTGTCCGGCTGCGGGCGCCTTTTTGGGTCGCCGGTGGACATCGGGCGTGCCATCAAGGCCCGAATTCTTAAAGAAGTGGGCCTGGTCGCGTCGGTGGGTGTGGCGTCCAACAAATTTTTGGCCAAGCTGGGCAGTGATCTGGAAAAACCCGATGGTTTTGTGGTCATTCGGCCGGGCGAAGAACGCGAACTGCTGGCCGGATTACCCGTGGGCCGGCTTTGGGGCGTGGGCAAGGTTGCCGAGGCGAAGCTGCAGGAAGTTGGCATCCACAAAGTGCGGGACCTGTTGGCGGTGCCGCCCGAAAAACTCGTCCAGCGCTTCGGCGACCACATGAACCACTTGCTGGAATTGGCAGTGGGCCACGATACCCGCCCGGTGATTCCCGATCACGACGCCAAGAGCATCGGCAACGAGACCCCTTTTAGTAACGCTATCGCCGATGGAGATCAATTTCTGCAGATCCTCAACCCG
>DAOVTU010000344.1 GCA_030632925.1 Candidatus Krumholzibacteriia bacterium
AGGGCCTTGAGCAGGATCCAATCCAGATCACCCTTGAGTTGGTGCTGCAGGCCACGCACGTCGGTGCCTGGGTGCCGGGCGATTTCGTCAGTTTTCTCCCTGGAGTGTTCAGAAACCTGCGACACCCTCGTGCTTGGGCGCGGTGGGTCGGTGTGCAGATCATCCTGTTGGGTGCCGGTGCGGCGCAGGGACGAACGATCAAAGGGCAGCCGGCCGCTCAGCAATTCATAGAGCAGCACGCCGAGCGAGTACACATCGCTGCGGATATCCAGGTCTTCATCGTGGCCAGCGATGCGCTCGGGGCTCATGTATTCGGGCGTGCCGACCAGCTGGCCCTCAAGGGTGAGCAGCGGCCCTTCGGCAACCGCTTCACCGAGAGCCTTGGCAATGCCGAAGTCGATGATCTTGGGCACCGACCCGCCTTCAGTGTTGGTGATCAGGATGTTGGAAGGTTTCAGGTCGCGGTGGATGACACCCTTCTGGTGCGCGTGCTGCACGCCGCGGCAAATGCCCGCAAACAAATCAAGCCGCTGGGCGAGGTCCGCATCCTGCTTGTCGCACCACCGGTTGATCGGCTGGCCGTCGACGAATTCCATGGCGAACCAGGGCTCGCCTTTGGCGGTGGTGCCCGCTTCCAGCACCCGCGCGATGTTCTGGTGTTCCATCCGGGCCAGCGCTTTGCGCTCGAAATTGAAACGCGCCAGGATGCGCTCGCTGTCCCAGCCGGGCCGGATCAATTTGAGGGCGACGGTCCGCTCCAGGGCGCCGGTCTGCACCGCGCGGTAGACCACGCCCATGCCGCCGGAGCCGAGTATTTCCTGCAGTTGGTAGTTGGGGATATTCGGCCCGTGCGATTCGGTATCTGTCGTGTCTTGGCCTCCGATCACATCCTGGGCGGCGTCGGAAAAACGGTCCTGCACCGCCCGGGTGAAGGCTTCGCCGTCGTGGGTCAGCAGCGAGAGGGCCTCGCGCTGGAGGGCCTCGTTGGGGCAGTTTTGGCGCACGAAGTTTTCCCGCTCGGCGGCCGGCAATTCCAGTGCGCGTGAAACCAGATCCTTCAGCTTCTGAAAATCATCCTGGGTCATTTGCCGCCCTCCGCCAGTTCCCGTGCCAGCCAGGTGCGGGCAAAAGCCCACTCGCTGGCCACCTTGCGCCGGGAGAAACCGACCACGTTGGCGACTTCATCCAAGGTCAGGCCGCCAAAAAAGCGCAGCTCCACAATGCGCCCGAGGGTGGCGTCCAGGTCGCTCAGTTTTTCGAGGGCTTCGTGCAGGTCTAGCAGGTCGAAGTCGCCATCGGGCAGGTCGGGTGCGATGTCGTCGTGCAGGCTCACGCGTTGCAGGCCGCCGCCCCGTTTGTCTGCGCCTTTGCGCCGGGCAAAATCGACCAGCACGTGGCGCATGGCCCGGGCGGCCATGGCAAAAAAATGTGCGCGGTTTTCCCAGCCGAGTTCTGCGCCACCGGCCAAGCGCAAGTACGCTTCGTGGACCAGGGCTGTTGGCTGCAGGGTGTGTTCCACCCGCTCGCCAGACATCTGGCGGCCCGCGATGACCCGTAATTCGTCGTACACCAAGGGCAACAACAGTTCGAACTGTTCTTGTTCGCCGGCCCGCAGGGATTCCAGGGCCATGGTGAGTTCGCGGGGGTCGGGTTTTGCCATCTTGACCTGTGTTGACCTCTGGAGAGTGGATGGAAGCTGTGAATTCGACTATCGACACAGTTTACTGTTAGGGGTGGATAGGGGCAACTCAGCCCACACCGCCGCTCCGTTTTGGAGCAGGCACTTCTGCGTTGACAGCCATGACCCCAAGCTTGATAAGATGTTGGGAAACATACGGACCCCCGGAAAGGCCCACCGATGACCAACCACCACCGGACCTTGCTCGCCCTCGTGATCTGCACTTTCAGCCTTATGGCCATCCTGCCGACCTCGGCAAACGCCCAAATGGGTGGCACCAGCGGCGGCGCCGGCACCTATGCCCTGGAGGACGGCGAACGCAATTTGAAGGTGGCGGCCATTCCCGTGCCCAATTACAGCGAAGTCATGGGCTTTGGTCTCGGCGTGGTCGGCATGGTCTACTACAAGATGGACCGCACCGACGACGAGCTGCCACCATCGAGCACCGGGATGGTCGGCATGTACACCGAGAACAAGACCTGGGTCGGCATGGCATTTCAGAAGTTCCATTTCAAGCAAGACATCTGGCGCGCGACGGCGGCTTTTGGCACCGGATCCGTCAAGTACCAGTTCAATCCGGGGGAGATCGGGCCGGGCCTGCCGGACATTTTTGTCGACTACACAACGGTCACGAATTTCGCCTTCGCCAAGGGTGAGCGCCGGGTCGCGCCGAACCTTTACGCAGGACTCGAGCTGATCGGTTGGTCGGCCCTCGTTTCGGTCGAACCCAATATTGTTGAGATTCCGGAGGAGACGTATCGGGCTGCTGGGCTGTCGGGCAACTGGGATCTCCGGGACCACATGATGAACCCGCGCGAAGGCACCAATGTGGCTGTCCGCTACGATGTCTACGCCGAGGCGCTGGGTTCGGACCGCGATTTCAACAAGCTGAATTTCACCGTGACCGGTTTCACGACCCTCGGCGATTCGACCCGGGTTCTGGCGGCGCGCATCCTCACCGACGCCTCGTTTGGAGACGTGCCCTTCAGTGGTCAGGCCATTGTCAATGGCAACAAGAACCTGCGCGGCTACTCGAACGGGCGCCACCGCGGCGACCAACTGCTCACCATTGAAACCGAGTACCGCTGGAACGTGTACGGCAAGTGGGGCCTGGCGGGCTTTGCCGGGGTGGGGTTTGTGGCCGATGAGTGGTCGAACTACAGTATGAGTGAGGCCCTGCCGGCCGCGGGGCTCGGCGTGCGCTACCGCATGATCGACGCCTACCGCATCAACGCCCGCATCGACTACGGCTGGGGCAAGCACGACCAGGCGATTTATTTCAGCATTGGCGAGGCCTATTGAGGCATCGGGAATGAAGTCCGACTCCGTGCCCTCGCCCTGAGGTAGGCTTGCTCTCGAGGTGTGAGTCTGTCGAATCGAACCCGAAAAAAATTCATGTCAAGCGCTTCAGTTGCTTCTGCGCTGGTCCACTTGGGGCCTTCCTTTTGTCAATTTGAGCAATCTTATCCAATCTTATCAATCTATCGTGGTTTTCCCGGCACTTGACACAAAACGACTGCCATGGTAGATATATAGGTATTATATGTATGCTGTGTCGGTCATTTGGAGGGCATCATGCCAAAAACCAGAGTCTATTCAAAACACACCAAAGAAGCGGTATCAGTACTGGGACAGCTGATCAAAATCGGACGCAAGAAGCGCCGGTGGTCGGAAAAGGACCTCTCAGAACGGGTTGGCATTGCCAGAGAGACGCTTCAGAGAATCGAGCGGGGCGACCCCAAATGTTCTATTGGGTTGGTTTTTGAAGCGGCTTCCCTGGTCGAGGTTCCGCTCTTCGGCTCCGACCATACGCCTTTGGCCACTCACCTGAACAGGACGGCGGAAATGCTCTCCCTCATGCCTAAGGCCGTGAGAAAAAGCAAGAAGGCTGTTGATGATGATTTCTAATTCAAACCACACCGAATGCTATGTGTGGATCTGGCTCCCCGGGGCAGTCGATCCTGTTGTGGCGGGCAAGCTCTCTGCAGACGGTGGGGACTTGGTCTTCAACTATGGCAAGAGTTACTACAGCCGAGACGATTCCATCTCCATCCATGAAGCTGAACTTCCGCTGCGCCCAGGTGTTTTACCATTGGTGGCGGGGCTGCATATGCCGAATTGTATCCGGGATGCCGCGCCTGACGCCTGGGGGAGGCGCGTCATCATGAACAAGGTGTTGGGGACCAGCAGCACTGATGTCGACACCACGGAAATCGATGAGCTGACCTATCTGCTTGAGTCGGGTTCTGACCGCATTGGAGCTTTGGATTTTCAGCTGTCTCCAACGGAGTATGTTCCTCGCTTCCACAAGAACTCCACCCTGGAAGAACTCTTGCAGGCTGCCGATAAAGTCGAAAGAGGGGTTCCGCTTTCACCAGAACTCGATCAGGCTCTCCTTCACGGCAGCTCGGTTGGCGGAGCACGGCCCAAGGCCCTCATAGATGGTGAGTCTTGCAAGTATATCGCCAAGTTTTCATCCAACACGGATCTCTACAGTATTGTGAAGGCCGAGTATGTCGCCATGAAGCTGGCGAAACTCGCGGGGCTGGATGTCGCGACCGTATCGCTGACTCGTTCCTGGGATAAGGACGTATTGTTGATAGAACGATTTGATCGGATTGCTGCCAAAGACGGTTGGCTCCGTAAGCACATGATCTCGGCTTTGACCTTGTTTGAGCTCGATGACATGACGGCCCGCTACGCCAGCTATGAAGATCTGGCCGAAATCATTCGCCGCCGTTTCGGTGATCCCTCGGCAACACTGCGAGAGTTGTTTTCTCGGCTGACCTTCAATATCCTGTGCGGAAATACAGATGATCATGCGCGCAACCATGCG
>DAOVTU010000329.1 GCA_030632925.1 Candidatus Krumholzibacteriia bacterium
GTGAACGGCTTGCGGGCCTGCATCAAAAAGGGCTTTGCGGAATTTGTGCAGGCCGATCAGGCCGATGTTTATTGTCTGCAGGAAGTGCGGGCGCTGCCCGAGCAGGTCGAATTGGAATTGCCGGGCTATACGATGACCTGGAATCCGGCCCAGAAACGCGGGTATTCCGGCACGGCCATTATCAGCAAACACGCGCCTTTGAACGTGTTTCCGGGCCTGGGTATTGCCGACCATGACCTGGAGGGCCGCGTGCTGACGGCCGAGTTTGCCGACTACTTCGTGGTGACGGTGTACACGCCCAACAGCCAGCGCGAACTGGCCCGCCTGGATTATCGGCAGAACGAATGGGACAAGGACTTCCTGAAGTTCGTGCGCAAGCTGGAGAAGAGAAAGCCGGTGGTTTTTTGCGGCGACCTGAACGTTTCGCATCAGGAAATTGATCTGGCCAATCCCAAATCCAACAAGCGCAACGCCGGGTTCACCGAAGAAGAACGGACCGGATTCGACAACATCGTCAAGGCCGGCTTCATCGACACTTTCAGGGAATTTGAAACCGGGGGAGGTCACTACACCTGGTGGAGCAACCGCCCCGGAGTGCGGGAGCGGAATGTGGGCTGGCGCCTGGACTACTTCCTGATCTCAGGGGCCCTGCGGCCCCGGCTCGTCTCCGCTGGTATCATGGCCGACGTCCTCGGGTCCGACCACTGTCCCATCAGTGTTGTCATATCCTGAGTAGGGATGGTCGGGGGCGGCGGGTTTCAGCGGCGGCAACATGGTGTAGTCGTCGCCAAACTGGGCCAGGAATTCCAGGTTCATGAAGCGGACCAGTACCGAGGCCGGCAGGGTGACCACCGAGCGCAGGTAGGGCAATAACATCAGGAAAAAGCCCAGGCAGCAGGTCATGATACCGGCCACGGCAAACACCAGTCCCAGGCCGAAGCCGATCACTAAGTGGTACAGCCCAAACGCCACAAATGGGCCGGGGTGAGCCTGGAACAGGGCCAGAAACATGCGCCAGGCCTGGGACGTGCTCACGCCGCGCTTGTGCATGATCGGCACGACAAAGTTGTGCAGGAAATATTCGATATAGGCCATGGTTACCACCACGACAAAAAATACGGTGCCCAGCAACATGGCCATCAGCAGACTCACCGCGCCTGACAGGTCCAGAGCCACCGCCGGCACCAGGACAATGACCAGCCCGCCGATCAGCGCTCCGACCACCAGCATAGCCACGATGTTGTAACCCAAGGTCCACAGGAACAGGCTATCGCCGTGGGCCTGGAAATCGCGCCAGGGCTGGGTCACTTCGGTGCGGCCTTGGATCAGGTTATCCAGAAACATGAATCGGCCGCGACAACTGATCCATAGGATGAGTATGGAAACCACCAGAATGGTCACGACGATCATCGCCACGATGACAACTCCGACACCTGTGCTGAGGAAGTCGGACAGCCCGTCCCAGGCCCCGCCGAAGGCTTCGTTGAAGCCATCGCTTTCGGACCCTCGGCCTATGTCAAACGCATCCTGGGCGCCGACGCCACCGCCATGGCCGTCGGCCAGTTGGGCCAGCCAGGCCGTGAAACCGAGCACCATCCAGCGTCCGAGATCAAAAGGCTGGAAGAGGGCGCGCTTCATGCGCTGCCAGCCGTGTTTCACGGGGAGGTTGTATTGGATGCGCATGTTGTGGTCGACTTTCGGGGTTGGCAGGGTTTCGGCTCCAGTATTTCAGAAGAATGTACCCTAGAACAGTTTGGATATTCTGACAATCTTTTAACGGGCCCGATAATGATAACGATTTGCAGAATCTAAACTTGGTAGAATCTGAAAAAAGCGCTTCAACTCGTTGTCAGTAATGAATTTTTGTTAGCACAAAAAAGATTTAGGCTAACAAATATAAGCACCTACCGTTGTGGTCGGGATTGGTGGGCCGGATGGGATCCGGCCTGAATAACCCTGATTTTGGAGGTCAATGGAATGTTTTGGCAAACTCTGAGGAACTCGATGTCCCGCCGTCAGTTGGCGGCCGCGGCCATGTGTTTTGTTTTGGGTGGCGGCGCTATGACGGCGTCGGCTGAAACGGCAAGCAATCGTCCCGAGCAGGCCGGCGGCATCGCCGACAAGCCCTATCTCACCACTTTGGGCCAGGGCGCAATCCTGGGCGGCTACATGGACATGGAATTCGAGTGGACCGATGACGGCTCCACGTTCGATCAGCACCGCTTTGTCCCCTTCATCACGGGGCACGTCTCGGATCGCGTGACCGTCTCGGCCGAAATCGAATTCGAGCACGGCGGCAACCCCGATGCCGACGGCGAGGTCAAACTGGAGTACGCCGTGATGGACTTCCGGATGAGCGAAGGCCTGCAATTTCGCGGGGGTGTATTGCTCAGCCCGCTGGGCTCGTTCAACCTGCTGCACGACAGCCCGCTCAATGACCTGACGGCCCGGCCGGTGGTTTCACGCCATCTGATTCCTTCGACCCTGAGCGAATCGGGCATGGGCTTCTTCGGCACCATGTATCCGGGCGAAGAGTCGGTCTTCAGTTATCAGGCTTATCTGGTCAACGGTTTTGATGAAGGCATCATCAGTGGTGATCCGGGCAGCGAAAAATTGCGCGTGCGCGGGGGCCGTGGCAGTCAGAAACAGGACAACAACGACGACAAGTCCATCGTGGCGCGGGCCGGTTTCAGCCCGACCCTGGGCGCGAATCTGGGGCTGTCGGTGCACTCGGGCAAATACGACAACGCCGGTGACCACCGCCTGACCATCACGGCCCTGGATGCCAAGTGGTCCTTTGGTGCGCTGGAGTTGCAGGGCGAGGCGGCCATGGTAAACGCCGATGTGGATCAGGTAGCGATGCCGACTTTGGCCGAAAAACAATCCGGCGTGTACGGCCAGGTGAACTATCACCTGCTACACGACGCGGCGTTGGCCGGTTCGGTCTTCACCGCCGTGGCGCGTGTGGACTGGATCGACTACGACACCGACCAGGATGGCGACACCGAAGAGGGCTTCACCCTGGGCCTGAACTTCCGGCCCACTGAAGAGACCGTCTTCAAGATGGATTACAACTGGGCCTGGCAGACGCCGGTTGGCGGTGAGAAGGGCGACGCCGAAGGGCGCTTCTTCTTCTCCTTTGCCACCTACTTCTAGGTCGTGGGGTTTATGCGCAAGTCAATGACATTAGCGCTCATGGCACTGGTGCTGGTCACCGGTGCCGTGGGGCACGCCTGGGCCCAGGGTGGCGGCGTGACCGAAAGCCCGGACGGGCAGGAAGCGGTCAAGGTCTACTACACGCCTGAAGCGGCCCTGGCCAAGGTGTTCGCCAAAGCCGACTCGATGTGGGTGGAAACCTGGGAGCCGACGGCCGAAGAACTGGCGGCGGTGGAAGGGCGTCTGGGGTGGCAAGTGGCCCCGGGGCCAGTGCAGATTCACCGCGCTTTCAAGGGCGACAAGGATCTGGGCTATGCCCTGATCACCGAAGAGAATGGGCGCTTCAAACCGATCACCTTCATGGTGAAAGTGGGGCCGAAACTGCAGGTCGAAATGGTGCTGGTGATGGTCTACCGCGAGTCGCGCGGGGACGGCGTGAAGCGCCAGCGTTTCCTGAAGCAGTTTCGCAAAAAGGACGCCGACAGCCCGTTGCGTTTGAACCGGGATATCATTGGCGTCAGCGGGGCGACCATGTCCAGTCGCGGCGTCACCGCCGGCGTCAAACGGGTGCTGGCTTTGGTGGAGCAGCGGTATGGTCAGGCGGGCGGGCCATGACCCGCGGCCAGAAACGTTCGCTGATGCGCCGGGGCCATCGTTGGTTGGGCCTGGTTGTGGCGTTGTTGGTCCTGGTGGTGGCCGGCAGCGGCATTGTCCTGCAGCATCCGCAATGGTTGGGTGCAGTGCAGAACGAACCGCTGTGCCTGGCGGTGGATCCGGCGGATCCGGACCGGATGTTGCGCGGCACCCACTGGGGCGTGGAAGTCAGCACCGATGGCGGGCGGCAGTGGCGCGAGGTGGCCATGCTGGCGGCGCCGACGGACGTGGGGCGCATTCTTTTTGTATCGCAAGGCACCGATACTGTGGTCTATGCCCTGGGCACGGCCTCGCTGGTGGCGTCGTCGGATGGTGGGCGGATTTGGCGGGAGGTTCCCGGCCCCGCGGGCGAGCTCCTGTTTGGGGCGGAATTTTTGGACCTGACGGTGTCGCGGGATGGTGCCTTGAGTCTGTTGACGACTGTGGGGCAGTATCATCGCTCGGTGGGCGAGGACTGGTCACCGGTGGGGGTGCCGCCGGAACCTGCGCGCGATTGGCAACGGTTTGTGCACGACCTGCACACCGGCCATGTGTTTGGCCAACTGGGGCGCCGTACTGCCGAAGGCGGAGCCTGGGGTTTGATCCTGTTGACGGTGTCGGGCCTGGTGCTGCACCGCCGCGTGGGCAGCAGGAGACAAAAATGAAACCGGTCCTGTGGCTGATCTTCCTGGTGCTGTTGGCTGAGATCACGGTGGCTGCCGAACCGCCGTCTCACCAGGAAGTGCGGCAGGTCATGGGCACCCTGGCCACGGTGCAGGTCTGGGCCGCTGATGATTCCACGGCCCGGGTTGCCGCCGATTCCGCCTTCTCCATTTTTACCGCTGTGGA
>DAOVTU010000360.1 GCA_030632925.1 Candidatus Krumholzibacteriia bacterium
AGGCCGCCTCGTCCGACCGTTCGGTGGTCGCGGTGGTATTCACCGGCGCAGGCGACAAGGCCTTCTGCACCGGCGGCAATACCAAGGAGTACTCCGAGTACTACAGCCGACGGCCCAACGAGTACGGCGAGTACATGGACCTGTGCAACGCCATGGTCGACGGCATTTTGAATTGCAAGAAGCCCACGCTGTGCCGCGTCAATGGCATGCGCATAGCTGGTGGCCAGGAAATCGGCATGGCCTGCGATCTGACTTTCTCGTCGGATCTGGCCATTTTTGGCCAGTCGGGACCCAAACACGGTTCGGCCCCTGATGGCGGCAGTACCGACTTTTTGCCCTGGATGCTGCCCACCGAAGATGCGATGTGGAACTGCATCTCGTGCGAGATGTGGTCGTCCTACAAGATGAAGCAAAAAGGTTTGATCACCGCCGCGGTGCCCGTGCTCAAGGTTGGCGAGAAGATCGTGCGCAACCCGGGCGTGGTGACCGACACATACATCGAAGACGGCGCCGTGGTTTATGGCGACCTGAAAACCGGTGACGCCGGACGCGCGGCGCGCGGTGTGGTCAAAGAGGGCACCATCGACCTGTCGGGCCTGGACGCCGAGATCAACAAGGTCATCTGGCGGTTCACGAACCTGTTTCCCGGTTGCCTGATCAAGTCCATCGACGGCATCCGGGCCAAGAAGAAGTTCTTCTGGGACCAGACCAAACTGGCCAACCGGCACTGGCTGGCAGCCAACATGAATGGCGAGGCCTTCCTGGGCTTCACGGCGTTCAACAACCGGAAAGCCACCGGCATCGACACCATCGATTTCGTGCTGTATCGGCAACTGGTGGCCGCGGGCGCGATGATGGATGATGAATTGTTTGCCAAGGTATTGCCGCAGCCGAAGGAAGACTAGCAAGACTGCGCTTTGAGGGCCGGACCACTACTGCGGAGGCATGACACCTTTGATCATGTCCAGAGTGGTCTTGGCCGTCAGGGTATAACGGCCCGGCGCCAACAGGGTGTCGGCGGCGGTAAAGGCCGTCGGTTCGAGGCTGACGGTGCCCCGGAATCCCACCAACTGACTGATGCTGTCCAGATCCCCGTGAGCAAATCCATAGGGCCAAGCCAACCATTGGGCGTCGACCTGAAGTTCGCGGGCGATGTCGTAGCGGCTGGCCAACAGGTCGGCCGCAACCGGTGCCCAACTGCCAGCCAGGGAGGCTTTGGCTGAAGGCGGCAACGACGCCAAAGGTGCCTGGTGTTGGTATTGCTCCAGATCCCCCATGTTGCGATTTTGCATTTCAACCGGCACCTGGTCCGGGTTCCAGAAGACCGGTTCGAGGCCTTCGGGGGTCTTGACCTTGAAGTGCAAATCCCGCGTGTGGCTGCCGATCTGGATCACTCCGGAGTCGGACATTTCCCGCAACTGATCCCAGGTGCACACCTTCAACTCGCTCCAGTGTGCCCCCACATGATTGGTGGGCACGAACAGGTGGGCCTGCATGCCATATTCTTTCAGCAGCGGATAAGCCAGACGGTAAACGCTCTCATCGGCGTCATCGATGGTCAGAACCACGGCGCGCTCGGGCAATGGGCGACCGGCGGACACCGCATCGGCCACTTCATCGAGAGTCATGACCACGGTGCCGCTGTCGCGAAAATAGCGCAGGTGTTTTTCGAATTCGCCGATGGGAGTGGTCCAAAATTCGCGCGGGCCCAGGGCGGGCATGCCGAAGATCACCGAACCAAACACCTTGGCCAAATAGCCTGCGTCGAATCCCGACCGGAAATAATGATAGCAGAGAACGGGCACGCCGGATTCGAAACCGGGCGCGACAGTCAGGCCAAGTTCAGGAGGATCCAGATCGTAGAAGCTGCCCGCTTCGGCTTCCGGTTTGCTGGCTGAGTCGCCGCCGCAGCCTGAGATGAGGCAGGCCGCCGCGATCAAGCCGCAGATCATAAAAATGCCGTGACTGAACTTCATACCGCGACTCCTAGAAGAAGGCCCGGGCCGACAAATTGACAAAAGTGCGGTTGAAACCGCTGGCGGCACCGAAAGAGCTGCGCGTGTGGCCGCCTTCGAGGGCCAGCAGCCAATCCTGGTCGAAGCGCCATCCTGCCCGCATGCTCGCGCCACCGACGGTCACGGCGTCGCCGCCGACTTCCTTCTCCAGGCCGAGGGCGCCATTCAAGCGCCAGGTCCAGTTGGCGGAGCGGGTCTTGAGGGTGGCTTCGAGGCTTCCGTTGCGCACCCAACCGGGCGCCCAATAGCCACCGGGGTAGGCCGTTGCAAAATCCATGTAGGTGAACACGGGGCCCGCGTGAATTTCCCACTTGCCCTCGCGCTTCCAGGTCAGCCGTGCGGCGCCCTTTTTCTTGCTGTTGCCGTCGCTGTAGTCAGCGAAGTTGCCCGCAATGCTGCCACTGACATGTCGACCCAAGCGGATATCAGCCGAGGCGTTGGCCTGTTCATAGTGGATGTGGTTGTTGAGGGCAAAGAACGTTTCGACCGGAGCCGAGGTGCCCCCGAAGTCCATGCGCAGGCGTGGGTTCGCGATCCAGGTGACCCAGAAATCGCCACCGGGTGTGGTCCAGTCCAGGTCTTCGGGGCTGCCAAAGAGCGGCGCCGAACTGGAGAACTGGTTCAACCAACCGTAGGCGTGCAAGGCCCAGTTGTGGGCCAGGGCGGCGTGAAAACCAGCGCCCAGTTTGAGGTTGTTGATGTCCGCATGACCGGGCTGCTTGTAGCGGCCCCACGAGGGCATGACCTGCAGCAATTTGTTGCCCATGACGGTGAACGAACCGGTGCCGGTGAAGCGCAATATGTCCAGATCATCCGAGTCCCAGGAGGCTTCCGTACGCAACTCCAGAGGCGGCGAATAACCGTCCAGAACCACCAACTGGAAGTCGCGGCTTTCGCGCCCGGCGGCGGTGTCGACGGCAGTGTCGACGGTAAAGTCGTTTTCCACGCCGCGCAATTCCGTCCAGCCACTGTTGAGTTCGTTGTTCCACAACAGGCTGCGACCCAGCCCCACTCTGGCACTGCCGTCGGTCGGGTCTTCGGCCACCAGTTCGCGGTACAGCGCAACGGCTTCCGGCTGGTGCCCGCTCCAACTGTAGGCCATGGCCAGGCCTTTGCGCACATCCCGGTTCTCTTGATCCGGATGGCGGGCCAGATAGCGACGGAAGTAGAAAATCGATTTGACGGCATCTTCGCGCCACAGTTTTTGGTAAGCGATTTCCTGGGCCACCATCGGCACCAGGCGCGCGTCGTGGGCCAGGGCCTCGAGGTAGTCGGCGACCGCTTCGTGGTGCTTGTCCTGGCCGGCGGCTTCGCGAGCGGCGCTGACTTTTTCCCAGGCCTGAGCCGTGTCGATGACACCCTCATTGGCCACCGTGGTATCAGCCGGGGCCGCCTCTTCGGCGCCCACACTGGTCGGGAGCATGATCAACAACCACACCATTGCCAACAGCGTCAAAATCCGGGCCTGTCCTGTGCAAAGCGTCCTCATATTACTCCCGGATCGTTTTCCATAGGGTGACCTTTTTCTTCTGCCGATTGACGTTCAAACCCATCGGTGCGGTCGTGACCGTAATGACAGCCATCAGGATCCAGTACACCAAGGGATAGAAGACCGCGACGATGAAGTACTTCTTCAACAGCTGATCATAGGCCCGGTCCAAAATGACGCCGGTCAACAACTGCAACAGGCAAACCGACGCGATCAGCATGCCCCAGAAATTGGGAATCGGACTGGCACCCACGGGCGGATAACCCACGGCATAGCTGACCAGCCAAATGACCGTCAAAAAGACGTAGGCGTAGGCCCACAACACCGACAGGTTGGCCTCGATAAGCACGGGCCAGAAACGCCGGTGCCGCCACTGCATCAGTTCGCGACCATGGCGCACCAGTACCTGGCTCATGCCCAGTGCCCAGCGCCGCCGCTGATGCCACAACCCACTCAGGGATTGGGGCACCCGCATCCACATCACGGCGCGGGATTCGTAGCGCACGTCCCAGTGCCGCAACTGCAGGCGCCAGGTCAGGTCGATATCTTCGGTGGCCATGTCCGGACTGTAGAGCCCAACATCATAAAGCGCGCTGCGCCGGAAAATGCCCACCACGCCGCTCATGGTCATGATGCGGCCCCACACCCGCTGCGCACGGCGCATGAGCGAAATGATCGAGGCAAATTCGATGGCCTGCAGTTTGGACAGGAAACTTTCGCGATTGACCACCCGCGGGTTGCCCGTGATGGCCCCACAGCGCGGATACCGGAAGTGCGGCACCAGATAATTGAGGATGTCCGGCGTGGGCACCGCATCGGCATCCATGACGAAAATCAACTCGCCGTTGCTGATGGGGATGGCGTCGTTCAAGGCCATGGCCTTGCC
>DAOVTU010000261.1 GCA_030632925.1 Candidatus Krumholzibacteriia bacterium
CGGTGGTCGGGTCAACACCGGCATCACTCAGAATTTGCGCTCTCAAGTCGTCCGGTGCTTCGTGTTCCAGCAGGGCCAGTACGGCGTCGTCCCAAAATTTTTCATCTTCGATCAGGCGCGAACAATCCTCACAGGCGGCCAGGTGCAATCCCACCTGTTTGCGGGTTTTGGAATCGACCCGGCCATCGATGAATTGGTGCAATGTGTGTCGGACTTCAGGGCAACGCATGGCCCAACCTCTCCAGTTCGCCGCGCAGGGCGCGGACGGCATTAAATTTTCGCGAAGCGACCGTACCGGCGCTGATGTCGAGGACTTCAGCGATCTTTTCGTATTTCAATCCCTCGACCTCCGAGAGCAGAAAGACGGTTCGCTGGTCTTCCGATAGGCATCCCAGCGCGGTTTCCAGGGCCTGCCCGAGTTCCTGGCGTTCGACTACCAGTGAGGCCGGGTGTGAAAGGTTCATTTGCGATCCGGACTGACCCCAAGCCGCCCGTTTGTCCTCTTCCCGCTTGTCGCTCCGCCAGTGGGAGAGCGCGGTATTGCGGGCGGTGGTAAAAACGTAGGCTTCAGAGATCATCTGGCCGGCAGCGACCTGCTTCCGCAACTTCAAGAAGGTCTCGTGGGCAAAATCACGGGCCAGATCGGCGTCACGGGTGAGGTTGCGCAGGTAGCGATAAACCCGGTCCAGATACGTGTCCACCAGATTAACAAATGTTTGGTCTGGGTCGGTATGCCGAGTCATATTCTCCGCCGTAGAGGTAGTCGTCGTCGCCTCATGCATTGGCCTCGTGAGAGTAGACGCCTGGGCAGATGTTTTCTTCAGATAAATTTTGAAGTTCGTGGCTTAACATAATAGTTCCCCCCGGGGGGACAAAATGGGCGGCCCGTCAGGACCGCCCATCTCACCAACAGAATCCGCCAAACGGATCACTACCCCCGACTCATCAGCACCAGCCGCGGATCAAACCGGGCAATTTTCGTCACCAGATCCTCCTGCGCCGCCATGACCTCTTCAATATCCTTGTAGGCCATCGGCACCTCATCCAGACCAGCTGAAATCAGGTTCACGTTCTTCTCGGTCAGAAACTCGCGCCCCTGTTCCCAGGTGAACGCCTTCTTGGCAGCCGTGCGGCTCATCTTGCGACCAGCCCCGTGTGCAGCCGAGTTCAGCGATTCCGCATTGCCCTTTCCACGCACCACATAACCAGGGGTGGCCATACTGCCGGGGATGATCCCGACCACGTCGGTGCCGGCCGGCGTAGCACCCTTGCGGTGCACCACCAGTTCCTGCCCGTCGTGCTCCTCAAGCCAAGCGAAGTTGTGGTGGTTCTCCACCTTCAGCATCACTTCGGCGCCCAGGTTGCCTACGATCCGCTTGTGGATCAGTTCGTGGTTGGCCGAAGCGTACCGGCCCATCAGTTCCATGGCGTGCCAGTAGTGCTGGCCCTCTTCACTGTCGAGCATCAGCCACGACAGCGCCTTCAGGTGCTTCGGCAGTTCCGGATGGATCTCGGCGGCGATTTTGCTGTAATGCTTTGCGATAGCCGCCCCGGTGCCGCGACTGCCACTGTGGCTCAGCAACGCCAGATAGGTCCCGGCTTCCAGTCCCAGGTCATCCTGCTCCAGGGTCAGCTCTCCGAATTCGGCAAAGTGGTTCCCGGACCCGGACGTGCCCAGCTGTGCCCAGGCCTTGTCCTTCAGGTTGGCCAGAAAAGGCGTGTCGCGCCAGTTGTCGTCCATCACATCATGCCTCTGGCGCTGAGCACCCTTGAATCTGGCGCCGACACCGAACTGCGTTTCGCGCACCAGCGCATTGCGCAGGGCGTCCTCGCGATCCTCCAGTGCGGTGACCGGCCAATCCACCACCGTCATGCACATGCGGCAGGCGATGTCCATGCCCACGGCGTAGGGGATGACGGCATCCTTGGTGGCCAGCACTCCGCCGATGGGCAGGCCGTAGCCACTGTGGGCATCGGGCATCAGGGCACCCTTGACCGAGATCGGCAGTGAGCACGCGTTTTCCATCTGCTCGATGGAATGGTCGTCGGCCAGGTCGCCCCACTGGCGGTAGGGCGCGGCCTGGGTGCTCTTTGTTTCGATCTTCATTTCGTCCTTCATTTCGTATTCTCCTCTGCTTCCGCTTCGCTTTTGGCCTTGATGGCCACTTCAACTCTGCCGCGGTCCTCTTCGGTGATATCCACCTCGACCGCCAGAAATTTTCCAATGATCTCGATCTGTGTGGCGCTGTGTTTGCTCAACGGCAGCGTCGTGAAACGTCCGCCTCCGGCCAGAGCCAGGGGCAGGATGATCTGGTCAGCCAGTCGCCGTCCCACCGCCGCACCCGATTCCACAAAGTGCTTCATGGCCACACCGGCCTCGTTGCCGACCTTGCTGGCCCGGGCGCCGTAGCGCCCGAAACCCACCGTCACTTCGGTGGTCTCTTTCAAGTGCGCCGTCACCAGGACAACATTGCCGGGACACTTAGCGTGGTCGGCCCGCTCGACCGAAATATCCACCTCTGCCCAGTTCAGGCGTCTGACGGCGGCCCGCACTTCCTTCTGGCCAATGGACTCGTCCAGATGTGCCACCACCGCGCGGACTTCGCATTTTTCCAGTTCACCCCGCTCGCACAACTCCAGCGGTACCAGCTTCTCACAAGGCTGGATGTCCACCGTGAACAGCCCGCCACCCGCCGGTTCAAATCCGGGCCGTTTCAACACAGCTTTCACCGTGGGCCCCATGCGATTGATCAGCGGCAAAAACGCCTGCTCGATAAATTCATACGGCGGTGCGTTGCGGTTGTGCGTGCCGCCTTCCATCACCAGGCTGCTCGGGCCATCGGCCGTCAACAGGGCCGGCAGCACAGTCTGCATAACCAGCGTTGCGCTGCCCGCCGTGCCGACCGCGAAATTGTAGTCGCCGGCTTTCACACCGCGCGGCACAAACGTCAGGTCGGTTGAACCAACTTCATCGCCCATCACTTTGGCCTGCCCGACCTCGGCCGCGGCGCGCACCGCAGTCAAGTGTTGCCGCGCGAGGCCGGGCTTGGGCCGTCCGGCCCTTATGCCGGTGATGCGAAACGGCTGACCGGTTACCAGGCTCAGCGCCAGGCTGCTGCGCAGGACCTGGCCGCCGCCTTCGCCCACGGTGCCGTCGATGGTGATGAGTTCCTTGTTCTTCATGAGCCCGGTTTCCCCCTGCAAATATTGTGTACCGGCGGGCACTGGGGCCTCCATCTGGAGGTCCAGCGCCGCCGGATTCCGACTAAAGCAGATTGACGACACGGTCGGCCAGCCCTTTCTCGCCCAGAATGACTTCCAGCTTGCTGTCGGTGGCAATTTTTTGCAGCACTTCCAGCTCTTTCAGCCGCATCAGGGTGGGGTTGTCCGCCAGGATCCGCGCCGTATTGGCCTGGCTCCTGATCGCCGCGACTTCTTCTCGCCGCTCGATCAGGTTCGCCTCGGCCGCCTTGCGCGCCTGGATAACCTTGTTCATCAGCTCCTTCATCTCGCCGGGCAGGATGATGTCCCGGATGCCGACTCGCAGCACCTTGATGCCCATCTCGCCCGCCTGGTCGGTGATCAGGGTCGCCAGTTCATTGGTGACCAGATCCTTTTCGGCCAGGATTTCGTCCAGCTCCCGCGTGCCGACCACGGCCCGCAGTGCCATTTGCACGTCGCGGTGCAGGGCCTGCCAGGGGTTGGCCGACTTGCAAACAGCCAGCTTGGGATCGACAACCTGGGCGGTGACCAGTGCGTTCAGTCGCACCGTCACCTTGTCCGCCGTCAGGATTTCCTGACCGGTGACATCCTGGATCAGTTCCCGCGTATCGAGGGACTTGATCTCGTAGGGGCCCGCGTCTTTCCAGAAGGCGTGCTGCCCCGCAGGAATAACTTCAGGTTCGGATCCGGACTGCAGCACTACGCCCACGTGTCCTTCGGCGACCAGCTCGGTCCGCAGCTCCTCGGAGCTGCCGAATCCGGCCCGGATCACCTCAAGGTCGGGGTGCGTGAAGTGTTTCTGTCTCACGTCCACAATTTCGAACCGCGTTTCGGCGGGCTCTTTCCACAGGCCATGCCGTCCGGGCTTGGCAATGCCCTGGAACCGCCCATTGATCCAAATGAGAGCTCGTTGATGATCGCTCAGATCCAGGAAGTCGACCATGTTGTCCAGGGCATGGGACCGGATCACCTGATCCAGTTCGGCGTGCCGAAACCAAGCGTGCCTGCGATCGAGCACGGTCACCTGCCGGCTGGTCGCGAAGCTGTTCACCCAGTGGGTTCCCTGACCCAGGATCCCTTCGAATTCTCCCTGGTGGAATACCAGGCCGGTTTCGAAGGACTTGATTCTTACTTTTTTGAACATCATCTCACTCTCCTTTCACGAGGTACTGCTGGTTGTCTGTTCGCATTTTCTATCGTCGAACGCCGGGTCTGTCGTTTCTGCGAAATAACCTTTGGGAGCCGGCTTTCCTTCGCTGGTCACGGGCGAGTGCGGAACGTCTCTTGAGTTGGGTTTGCCGCTGACTTGCCGCATCGGGCGTCCAGTCGAACCAGACTTCCCTTTGCCCGCGGTCAGTGGCGCGCCGCAACGGTATCCGGACGTTGCATAGCTGCTCGCGCGTTGCCTTCGTCGAGTTGCGGCGGCGAACCGCTGCGCTTCGACTATGGCCGACCGGAAAATTCCTTCCGGCTCCCTCCAGCCGTTACAATCACCTTCGATGGGTGTTGTTGGAGCGGGAATCGAACCCGCATCTCTAGAATTATGAGTTCTATGCCTTTACCAATTTGGCTATCCAACCCTGCAACTGCCTTCGTCAGAACCCATCCACGAAACACCGCGCTCGGACCGCACTTGGAACATTTCTGTCTTTCCGTGTGGCTCACGCTGCGTCGTTGGCCCGGCGGCAACAGGCTTTCTGTTCCGCCAATCTCGAGTTCAGTTTGGGGCCGGGTGGAGCGTGACAGGGAATTCGGCCCTTACCGCTTTTCGACACCTTTGGTCGCTTCGTCTGCAACCCGCTTCACCCAGCCGCCATTTCTTCCCTGCCTTCGGGACCGCCGTTTCCATGGCTTCGCTGGGGTATACGCAACCGGCATGCCATTTGAAGATGGAATATTAAAAAGACACCAACCTGTTGCGGTGTAATCAAATACAATATCTGTATTCAGTGTTCAGCAGGATTCTCTTGTTTCTGAAATCTGGATATCGTATAAAATATTCTAAATATTAGAAGGAGAGATAAGTGAAAAAGAACGTGATCGTCGGCTTCTACGGGAATACCAAAGACCGCAGCACCAAGGGTGGCGAGCGTTGGGAGCGTTGGCGTCCGACCCTGAGCCTCTTCGAACACGAGGATTTCCTCGTCGAGCGCTTCGACATGCTGCTCAATGGCCCCAAGGA
>DAOVTU010000382.1 GCA_030632925.1 Candidatus Krumholzibacteriia bacterium
ACGCCTGGACAAGTTCAAGAACGAGCTGCCCTGGCTGGAGAAAAAACTGCCCATCCCGGATGAGCACAAGAACTTCAACCGCGGCACCGATTCGCCCCTGCGTGTGGTCGATGAAGTCTACTCGGCCGGCGATACGCGGGCGGGTATCCAGACCATCGCCTTCAATCTGCCCAACGACGAGCGGGTGCGCGAAGCCAAGGGCAGTAAAAAAGTGATGCTGCGCAATGTGATGAACGCCAAGTTCAACCAGATCCTGATGCCGATCGCCAACGAACTGGTGGCCAAGGACCAACTGGGCGACCTGACGGCCGAGTCGTTCTTCCTGCACACCCTGTGGCACGAAATGAGCCATGGCCTCGGACCGGGCAAGATCACTGTGGACGGTCGCGAGACCGAAGTGCGGCTGGAATTGAAGGACACCTATTCGACCATGGAAGAGGCCAAGGCCGATGCCATGGGCGAGTGGGACATCTTCGTGCTGGCCCGCGCGGGGCGGGATTATTTCCCGGAAAGCATCTTCCGCGAGCAGGCGGCGACTTATCTGGCGGGGCTGTTCCGCTCGGTGCGGTTTGGCATCGGCGAGGCCCACGGTCAGGCCAATGCCATCCAGTTCAACTACCTGATGGAGAAGAAGGCCATCAGCAATGATCCGACCACGGGTCGTTTCTCCATCGACGTGCCGGTGTTTGAAAAAGTGATCGCCGATCTGGTGCGGGACATTTGCCTCATCGAGGCCGAAGGGGATTACGCGGCATCGGTGGCCTTCATCGAACAGTACGGTGGCATGTCGCCGGTGCTGGCCGAGGCCCTGGATAAACTGGACGGCATCCCGGTGGATGTCGAGCCCTTGTTCCCTCGTTACGAATAGGAACACCGCAGAAAAAAACGAGAGGCGGGACGGTTGTCCTGCCTCTCTTCTTTTTATCTCGACTGTTCTAGGAGTTCGGGAAGTGCTTCTTCACCAACGCCAGCAGCGGTTCGTAAATTGCAGGGCTCAAGGCCGGCACCGATTCGTACAACTCGATCCCCGCGGCGCCGGGTTCGGGCGCAGGTGAGGTGTTCATCAATGCTGCTTCCTGATAGGCGGCGAAGAAATCCGGCACTGAGCGGCGCACGGCCAGCAAACGTTCTTCACCCAGGCGCGCCACGATCACGGTGGCCATGGCGATGCCGGTCTGGCTGAAAGCGTTGTTGCCCGTAAGCATGCGGGCAAAGGACTCCCCATTGGCACTCATCACCGCCGGGTCAGCGAACAAGGCGGGCAAATGATTCTCCAGATTGCGTGCTGTTTCCTGCGCCTTGCGGAAAAAGTCTTCCGGGATGATCACCACTTTGTAAAGCGACGGGTGCTTGCGGTCAAAGTGAACGGCGGTCGTCTGCTCGATCCAGCCGGCTACACCTGCGTTCATCATCACGCGCAGGCATTCGGCGATGGCCTGTTCGCCGTCCACCTCGATGGGGCTGTCACCCGGCACCGCTTCGAGTTTGCGGTAGAGCAGCGTCACGACCTGCTGCACGGTTTGCTCCGCTCCGCCGGCCCGCAGCACGCTCGTATCGATGAAAATTTCATCTTCGAAAATGCGCACTTCGGCCATGGCCGGCAGGAAGTTCAGGACCAGGGGCGAGGGGATGTTGGCCGGGGTGAGCCAGACATCGGCCAGGTCCCGGATTTCGCAGACGCGGTTTCCGGAGGTGAATTCGGCGACCAGAGCGTCGATTTCGGCGCTGTTCTCCTGGCTGTAGCGGTAGCCACGACCAAGGGTGACCCGGTTGGAATTCAGTTTGCGTTTGCCGGTCTTGCCCAGTTCGTCCCACCAGGCGCCTTCGATCCAGTTGGCCATGTTCCCGACCCGCGGCACATTGGGCGCCTGGCTCTGGCGCCAGGCCGTCACGGCCGGCATTTCGCAGTAGTCTTCCAGGTCGGTGCGGGGCACTTCGTGGCCGGCTGCCATCTGGTTGGCCATGGTGGCAAATGCGGTCCAGGGTGCAGCGTTGACCGTGATCTGGCAGTCCCGGGCGTTCTTGTCCGAACTGTTGTTCTGCGCTGCGGTGTCGGATTTGTCCTCTTGGGCACATCCTGCCAGGCCCAGGGCCAGCATTGCAGTCAGGACCAGGGCGGTCACCAGGGCGCGGACGATATTGTGGTCACAGGTCAGATGGACTATCTTTCGCAACTCGAAACTCCAGTCTTTGGAACAGGCCCAGGCCTTTTGCGGCGAGGGAAATGCAGCCGATGCTTTTGGTGAACGAAATATACCCTGCAATCTGCGGCGAGTCACGCTTCAGTGGTCAACCCTGCACTTTGGTGCGTTTGACCGGATGCCACATTCGCTGCAGCTGGTGCGATTCGGCCCACAGCTTTGCCGGCGGGGAAACCATGAGCGTTGAGGCCGTGGTGGCCGCCGTTCAGGACCACCGCTTCAGTGCGGTGCTGGTCACCGGTGGCGAGCCATTGCTACAGAAAGACCTGATTCCCCTGTTGGACGCCCTGTTGGCCGACAACCGCCAGGTGCTGCTGGAAACCAGCGGCACCCTCGGACCCGCTAACATGCTCCCGCTGGCCGCAGTTCCCACCGAAGTGCACAAAGTGGTGGATGTGAAGGCTCCCGGCAGCGCCATTGCGCCCGAAGTCATCGATTGGGCCGGTATTGCGGCCCTCGGCACCCGGGATGAATTGAAGTTCGTTTGCGCCGACCGTGCGGACTACGAATGGAGCCGCGATCTGGTTCGGGCCGGCGACAAACTGCCCACCGGGGTGCGGGTGGCCTTCTCGCCGGTGCAGGGCGATTTGGAATCGCGGGAATTGGCGGAATGGATTCTCGCCGACAAGCTGGATGTCGTATTCCAGATCCAATTGCACAAGGCCGTCTGGCCCGATGTGGAAAGAGGCGTGTGATGCAGGCCAATAAGAAGATCGCCATTTGCCTGGTCAGCGGGGGCCTGGATTCGGCCGTTTGCCTGGCCGAGGCTGTCAAAATCTATGACGTCGCCGTCCTGCACATCAACTATGGACAGCGCACCGAGGCCCGCGAACTGCAGGCCTTCAACGAACTGGCAGATCACTACGGCATCACCCGTCGCCTGGTGGCCGACATCTCGTACCTGAAGGAAATCGGCGGTTCGTCCCTGGTCGACGAAAACATGGCCGTGGAAACCGGGTTGCCCGAAGATGGCGCCGTGGTGCCTTCGACCTACGTGCCTTTTCGCAACGCCCACATCCTGTGCGTGGGGGCCAGTTGGGCCGAAGTGATCGGGGCCGAGGCCCTGTACATCGGCGCGGTTGAAGAAGACGGCAGTGGCTATCCGGATTGTCGGGCGGAATTTTATGAGCAGTTTGGTCGCGCGGTTGATGCCGGCACGAAGCCGGACACCAGCATCACCATCAAGACGCCGCTGATTCGGATGAACAAAGAGGCCATCGTGAAACACGGCCGGGCCCTCGAGGCGCCCCTGCATCTGACCTGGTCCTGTTATACGGAATCCGAAGAGGCTTGTGGAGTGTGCGAAAGCTGCCGCCTGCGACTGCGCGGGATTACCGCCACAGGCGACACCGATCCGATCAGGTACCGGAAACTTTAAACCGCTCAAAATCATAATCTTCATAGGCGTTGCACCGGCTGCACAGGGTGATCAGGTCGCGCCGGCCATCATCCAACAGGCCCCGGATGCTGTTGGCCGCATAGCTCTCCCAGATTTCCTGCACCGATTGTTTCATCACATTGCCGATGACCGCGCGCTCGTGTACATCCCAGCAACAGATGGTGGCATTGCCGTCAGTGTAGAAGAACATCTCGTCCAGGATCTTCAGGCAAGGCTTGAGCACGACATCTTCGCGCTTCTGTCCGGTCCACGGCCACTGGTACATCTGGGTGATCAACACCTCGGAGCACTTGGGCTGCCAGAAGGCCTTGTAGGCTTCCAGCTCGTGGGCATTTTCGGGCACTTCGATCATGCGCAATTCAGTGAACACCTTGTCGCGATATCCACCCTCATCCCACAATTCCAGGAAGCGCACAGTGCGCTCGAGCACCTTCTCGTACTGGATGCCCACGCGGGATGGCTCGTAGGTTTCGGGGCTGAAGCCATCGATGGAAAAGCGCATGATGTCCACGCGGGCTTCGAGCAATTCGACGGCCAGTTTTTCACTCATCAACTCGCCGTTGGTATTGAATTCGACCTTGGCCGTAGGATCGTTTTCCTTGA
>DAOVTU010000374.1 GCA_030632925.1 Candidatus Krumholzibacteriia bacterium
CTTCAATTCCAGCCGCACTTCGGTCTCGCTACCGTCCACAGTGATTTTACCCGGTCCGAGGCCATGGCTCATTTCGTGCCACAGGGTGTGCAGGAAGAACGACTCGGCCGTCAGGTCGCCCAGCTGGTTCTTGGCCACCAGTTCGTTGGCGATCGGCATCAGGATCTGGTTGAACTTGGCGTTCATCACATTGCGCAGCATCACTTTTTTGCTGCCCTTGGCTTCGCGCACCCGCTCGTCGTTGGGCAGGTTGAAGGCGATGGTCTGGATGCCCGCCCGCGTATCGCCGGCCGAGTAGACTTCATCGACCACGCGCAGGGGAGAATCGGTGCCGCGGTTGAAGTTCTTGTGTTCATCCGGGATGGGCAGTTGTTTCTCCAGCCACGGCAACTCGTTCTTGAACTTGTCCAGGCGTTGGCTTTCCACCGGATCAACCACCGTGACGAACGACTCGAAGGCGGCCTTGTAACCAAACAGACCATCTTCATAGGTCTCGTAGGGCCCGATGGTGATCTCCACGGCGCTGTCCAAATCCATCCACAGCATGTCCGACTCGTAGTAGTCGTTGGTGCCGAAGGCGTCGGCACGCGAGTTCAGGAAGGCCTTCAGGCTGGCGTTTTCGGTCAGCTCGGCCGCTTCGTGCATCAGCTTGGCGGCGGCCTCAAGCTCGGTCGCAAAAAAGACCGAGTACGGGATGGCCACCAGTTCCCCTCCACCGCGGCGCACCATGGTGAACAGTCCATCGAGGCCGTTGGCGTTGTCCGAAATCAACGCCTTCTCGGCTTCGGTCAGGTCCAGGGGGTAATAGTTCGCGCCCTCCGGGTGGGGCCAGGTACCGAAGAAAGGCTCGTAATGGAAACGGCGATCCCAGGGCCCGACGTTGATCTTGAAATAACGCCGCACCGCGTCCTGCTGATCAGCCGGCAATTCATCAATACGCAACGCGAGATCGTCCAGGCACGGCGTGGCCTGGGTGCGGAAAATGTCGTTCATCAGCTTGCTGGCGGTGACCAGCTTTTCGAGGACCTGCATCTGGGTCGCGTCCAAGTGGCTGATGTCCGGGGAAAGATCGACCGCGATGTAGCCGTCCAACCGCTCCTGCAGTTCAGGCTCGACAGGCAAGTCGCCTTCGGCGGTCCAGGCACAGGCGGGATCCGGTTGAGCCTTGGACATGGTCTCTCCTTCATTGCCGCCACATCCGGTCACGGTCAGCAGACCGCCGACCAGCAGGGCTGCCATCATCGCTGCGCGTCGCGTCATGATTTCTCCTCAAGAGGGTGAATCGGGATTTTGTTTTTAGGGGCATGATTTCCGCGCACCATAGCAAAAATGGCGGAAAAAGAGAACCGGTGGGCAAAAAAAAACCGCGGCCAAGGGCCACGGCGCATATCTGAGAATATTCCGGACGTATTCTGGGTGTACTCCGGGCGTGCCGCGCGTGTCATAGCTAACAGCACTCTCTTTCGAAGTCGAGATGGCGGGAGCGACGAGACTCGAACTCGCGACCTCCGGCTTGACAGGCCGGCGTTCTAACCAAACTGAACTACGCCCCCACCTGAACTCGAAAGAGACCGCAATATAGCGGCCCTCCGCACTTGTGTCAAATTTTTGTTCGGGCGAAAAGCCGGATTCAGCCCAAGGGAAAAAGGTCTTCAGGTGAAACATCGTAAATCGCTCCAACCCTCCACCCTGTCCCGAGATAGGCGCCCATATCACCGGCCAGCGAGGGGTGTCCCATGACCAGGCAAACACCCTGCTCGGCCAAACGGTTGTCCCGCTGTCCCGAAGCGCTCAACGGACGGTGGGAGGTGACCAATAACCGGGTGATACCACTGGCCGCCGGTAACACCGCCTCCCAGTCGTGGACAGCGGCAAACCGGGGGTCCAACAGCGGCCCCAGTTGCTCCTGGGCTGTGCCCTGATCTCCACCGGCCACCTGCCAGCGGTCTCCCACTGTCTGGTCCCACCAGAGCATTTCTGCAGTCGGCACGGCAAACTCTGGCGCGGCCACAGCCCAGCACCTTTGCCGGGTTTCGCGATAGGCCTCATCATGGAAACGGGTTTCCACAGGACATTCTCCCGCAGATTCTGTGGTGGCCCCTCGGTCATTTGTGGGCACCGGCATCGCCCCAAGAGGCAACCCGCGAATCAGCAATTGTTCACACCCCGCATCGACCAGAACCGACATCCATGCCAACGGCAAATCGACCGGATCAACCATGCCGGTGGCCTGCCCATCGCCGGGGTCGATTCCCCGTTCGAGCATGGCCCCACGCAGGCCTCCCATGGTGATGTCGTCGGCGATCAGGCGAGGCCGGCAACCGCTGCTGCTCTGCAACTGCCCCACTGATTCCCGCAGGAATTCCGCATCCAGGGTGGCCGGCAGTTCCGCGTTGGGACTGGTTGTCAGATGGCCCACCATGATGGCGTCGGCTCCGGCTGTCAGGCCCGCCGCAAACGGTGCCGACACCGCCCCTTCACCCGCAAACGCTCCGGTCAAATGAGTGTCGGTGCGGCTGCCACCGTGGCCCGGCCAGTGTTTGAGGCAGACCAATATGCCCTCTTCCAACAGGCCCTTTACCGCCGCGACCGTGTGGCGTTCGACCAACTTGGCGTCGCTGCCAAAGGCCCTCGCGCCGATCACCGGATTGTGCGCTTCGGTCAGCACGTCGGCCACCGGGGCCAGCACTCTGGTGACACCCGCGGCACGCAAACGGCGACCCGTTTCAGCATGCACCCTGGCCGTCAGAGCCAAATCGTCCAACTGCCCCAGAGAGCGCACCACCGGCGGACGGGACAGCGCCCGCGCCAGTTGGGATACGGGGCCTCCTTCATGGTCGGCCATGATTTCCAGGCCCGGCACCAAGGTATTGAGGTGGCCACAAAGCCGACACAGTTGCTCATAGTCGTGACAATTGCGGGAAAACAGGATCACGCCGGCGGGTTGGTAATGAGCCAACCACGCTGCCTCGACCGGAGTCACCGCGGGCCCGGACAGCCCCACAACCAGTCGTCTGGCCAACTCCAGTGACATCAGCGTTTGCCCCCGGCCGCCAGCTTTGTCAGTGCAGAGCCGGCGTAGTAGTGGGCCAGAATTTCCTCAAACCCCTGCCCCTGGGTCGCCCGCTCCAGGGCCCCCGTTTGGCAAAGTCCAATGCCGTGGCCAAAGCCCTTGCCCCGTGTGGCGACGCGTTTCAGGTGCGTGCCATCGCGCTCAAGTTCCAGGTCAAACATGGCGCTGCGCAGGATGAAGGGATTGCCGCTGACCGGCGCCAGCACCCAGCGCGTGCGGTCGCCCCGGATGTGGTACACACCGGCATCCGTACTGATGGCCAGTTTGGCCACCCGACCACTGGAGGTGCGGCTCAGGATTTCCAGATTCCAAAGCTTGCCCGGTCGACTGGAATCACTGCTGCCATCGCGTGGCGAAAACACCGGGCCGGTCCACTTGGCCCGCGCCGGACTGGCGGCGACCCAGTCGAGGTACTCGGGCAACGTCTTGTGCAAAATTTCTTCCAACTGGCCCACGGTCCAGGATTCGCGCCAGTGATAATAGGTGGACTCGGCGCAGAAGGCCTGACCGCCCTTGTCGGGCCCGTCGTCGCGCGAACCGAGGTAGGGCCGTCCGCCTCGCGCCCACACTTCCTCGATGTTGCTGGAGGTGCCTCCGCAGCAGGCGCTGTAATAGGCTTCGATCTCCCGGCCGCCTTCTTTCAAGACCAGCCCCGAGGTGGAATCCACCGCCCGGTTGCACATTTCATCTTCATCGGCAGAGCCCTTGTAGACCTGGTCCATCACGCTGGCAAAAACATCGAAGCCCCGGTTGCGGCGCGCGCCCCAGTGCGAAACAGTGTAGGTGCGTGCGGCCACGGCCTGAGCCTGCATGGCGGCCAGACGTTCGACCGGATGGCGCCCGATTTCCCAGGGCACGACCCCTTTGAGATAGGATTCCAAGTCGACGTTGTTGACCAGGGTCAGGCCCCGGCCGACAGGCGCGCAGATGACCAGCAGTTCGCCGCGGTATTCGAAATCGCCCTGGCTGACACGGGTATCGGAGTCGGCGGGACGCAGCACCACCGACTTGGCCCGTCCGCTGTGCGCTTCCTGGCGCCAAACGACTTCGTCGCCATCGCGCTCACAGGCCAGGCGCTGGCCGGCTTTCTTCAGATGCAGAAGCGTGCGGCCGGTGTGGCCATCAATCACCAGAGCGGGTCCTTCGGCGTAAATTTCCACGCCCAGTTCGTTCTCCAGCAACCCCACGCCCAACAGGTCGGGCACATGGC
>DAOVTU010000044.1 GCA_030632925.1 Candidatus Krumholzibacteriia bacterium
AGCGGAGCGGGGGCCGGCAGGTCAAAATTGCCCAACCCCTGGTCGATGGACTGGCCCGGCACATCCACGCTCAGGTCGAAGTCCAAACTCAGAGTGTCCGGGTCACCGTCGAGGTGGAATCCGAGGCTGCCGTCGTCGGCGACCAATAAAAAGTCTTCGTCGTCGACGGCGTCCATGATTTCAAGGCGTTCGGTACCCAGGGGCACCACAAAGACCGTGTCGAATGATGGCATCTCGGGTGAGTTGATATCGCAACCGGCCGTCAATAGCAGCAGGGCCGTCAGTATCAGCAAGCCCGCCGGCAGCGTTTTATGGGATGTGGTCCTGGTGATCATTGTGGTCCCTTCGGATCAAAAGAGGGCGCTTCCCGCGCCGACGTATTGCCCCCTTCTGTGAAAGAACCGTACCGAGTGAGGAATCCCCGCACCGGCGGTCACCATGGGAAACGACGGGCAACCACAGGGAACAACGGGGAACAAGGGGGACCGATGGGGACGGTCCCGAATCCGGGAGAAACGGCGGGTAAGGCTGGGCCCTGTGCAGGAAGCCCTGACCGCGTTGCAGAACGCACGGCAATGCCCAGCTTGAGGGTCGTGCTTGACCGGGTGCGACAACACTCCCTATGATCACGGTCCGATATCCGAATCACCGGTCCAAAGGACACCCATGCTGCCTTGGCTCACCCGCCGTCTGGCCCAATCCCTGCTGCTGATATTCATCCTGGTTTCGGCGGTGTTCTTTGTGGTCCGCCTGGCACCGGGCGACCCGTTGAACCAGGTGGTTGAGGAAGAATTGGGCGCCGGCGACCGCGAACTGATCCGGCAACGACTGGGCCTCGATGGCAGCCTGATCGAGCAGTACCAGCGCTGGCTGGGGTCGATGCTGCAAGGCGACCTGGGCACAAGTTTGCGTCAGCAGCGCCCGGTCACGGAAATTATTGGTGAGGCCATGGGGCCCACCCTTTTGCTGACTCTCACTGCCTACGGATTGCAGTTGATCCTGGTGATTGCCTCGGCGCTTATTATGGCCACCCGGCGTGGCCAACCGCTGGACCACGCGGTCCAGGGCATTGGCCTGACATTCTACTCCCTGCCTTTTTTCTGGTTGGCCCTGATGTTTGTGCTGTTGTTCAGCCGTCAGCTGGGCTGGTTCCCGGCCGGTGGCTGGGAAAGCCCCGATGCCGCGTTCCTCTCGGTGGGCGAACGCTGGCTCGACCGCCTCCACCATTTGGTTTTACCAGCGATGACCCTGGCCCTGGGCGCCTTTATGGGGCCGGCCCGTTACCTGCGGGCCGGACTGGATGACGTGCTGGCCCAGGATTACATCCTGGCCGCCCGGGCGCGGGGACTGAGCGAGCGACGGGTTTTGCTGCGGCATGGACTGCGCAACGCCCTGATGCCCCTGATCACGCTGCTGGGCATGTGGTTGCCCAATCTGTTGGGCGGCGCCCTGGTGGTGGAAGTCGTTTTCGGCTGGCCGGGCATGGGGCGGGTCACTATAGAAGCGATCTGGGCCCGGGACTATCCCGTGATCATGGCCACGACCCTGCTGACGGGGGTGGCCGTGGTGGTCGGATCAACTTTGGCGGATCTGTTGTACCGCTGGGCCGACCCTCGCGTGAGAATTCCGGACCTGTCCGAGTCTGAAGGAGGCGCCCATGACGCTTCCTGAAACGATGGCCACGGTGCAGGGACCTAGCCCTTGGTGGCGTCGGCGCGGCTTGATGCTTGGCTTGATCCTGACTTTCGGTTCGGCTTTGATTGGGTTGTTGGCACCTCTGCTGGCGCCGGGTGATCCGGCCGCGCTGGGGGAATTGAGCGAGCGCCTGGCTGCACCGTCGGCCCAACACCTGCTGGGCACCGATCTGTTGGGGCGTGATGTCCTGGTCCGCCTGGTTCACGGCGCGCGCACATCGCTGCTGGTGGGCTGGGTCAGTGTTCTGGCGGCCATGATCTGCGGCACCCTGGTGGGCATGGCGGCAGGTCTGGGACCCCGCTGGCTGGATCGCCTGCTCATGTCGATCACCGATTTGTTCATGGCCTTTCCGCGCATTTTTCTCATTCTGCTGTTGGTCTCGCTGACCGCGCCGTCGCTGATGCTGATCATGGCCGTGCTCGGCGTGACAGGTTGGATGGGTGTGGCGCGGTTGGTCAGGGCCGAAACCCTGACTTTGCGCGAGCGTGAATTTGTGGCGGCGGCCCGGGGGTTGGGGCTCACGCCCTGGCAGGTGGCCTGGCGGCACATCCTACCCGGCTTGTGGCCCACCATCATCGTGGCGACCAGCCTGCGCGTGGGGGGCGCCATCCTGAGCGAATCTTTTCTCAGTTATCTGGGCCTCGGGGTGCAGGAACCCATGGTCAGTTGGGGTGGCATGATCCAAATGGGGCGAGCCAATCTGGTTGACGGCTGGTGGTTGGCCACCTTGCCCGGCGTTGTGCTGGCGTTGACTGTCATCGGCTACAACCTGCTGGGCGAAAACCTGCGCGAGTGGCTGGATCCCCGGCGACAGGGAGGTGGGCTGGATGGCTGATAACGAAACCACAGGCAGCCTGCTGCAGGTGCGCAATTTGTGCGTCGACCATTTTGATCCGCACACAGGTGCCCGATTATCCGTGCTCCGCGGTGTGGATCTGGATTTTTCGCCGGGCCAGACGATGTCCTTGGTGGGCCCCTCAGGTTGTGGCAAGAGCATCATGGCCCGCGCCTTGTTGGGCCTGTTGCCTCCGGGCTTCAACTGGCAGGGCGAAATCCACTGGCGCGGTGAGAGATTGACGGATCCGGATACGGCGGCCTGGCGCCAGGTGCGCGGACGGGGCCTGGGTTTGATCTTGCAGGAACCCCAGGCCAGCCTGAACCCGGTCCTGCGGGTTGGCCACCAGATTGCCGAAACTCTCCGCATTCATCAGGGCCTGGATCGGGCGGCTGCCTGGAACGAGGCGGTGCAACTCCTGGCCGAAACCCGCGTGCCGGATCCGCAGTTGTCGGCCCGAAAATTTCCCCACCAGCTCAGTGGTGGCATGCGCCAGCGGGTCCTGCTGGCGGCCACCCTGGCTTGCAATCCGGAATTGTTGATCGCCGACGAGCCTACCACGGCCCTGGATGTGTCAGTGCAGAAGGACATCCTGGCCCTGATCCGGGGGCTTTGCCGGGACCGGAACATGGCCCTGCTTTTCATCACCCACGACTTGAATCTGGCCCCGTTGCTGACCGAGCAGGTGGCCTTCATGTCCGAGGGATGCATCGAACAGGTGGTGCCGGCCGCCGAATTGGTGCTGCCGGCCTTGCCGCGCCGAACAGAGACAGCGCCGGCAGAGGCGCCCGCGGTGCTGAAGGCCACAAATTTGTCGGTTGTTTACCCGGGAGCCACCCGCCTGGCAGTTGCCGGCGTTGATTTGGAACTCCGGCCCGGCCAGGCGGTTGGTCTGTTGGGAGAATCCGGATGTGGAAAAACAAGTCTGGGTCGGGCCCTGTCCCAGCACATCGGCCTGCAGGACGGAAGCCTGACCTTGGCTGGCGAGGACTGCCGGGCATCGCGCGGCGCCCAGGCCCGGGCCCAACGCCGTCGGGTGCAGATGTTGTTTCAGGACCCCGGTGGTTCCCTGGATCCGCGACAGCGCGTGGGGGCGGCCCTGCGAGAGGCCGCGGCAGACCAGGGCCCGACAAATGAGCAGTTGCTGAGTGAAGTGGGACTGGATCCGGCCCTGCAGAAACGCTACCCGCACCAGTTGTCCGGAGGACAAAGACAAAGGGTGGCCCTGGCCCGGTGCCTGGCCACATCGCCGGACGTGCTTATTGCCGACGAACCGACCAGCGCCCTGGATGCAGAGGCGCGAAATCTGGTTTTGTCCCTTCTGGAGGGCATCATGCGCCAGCGAGGCCTGGCCCTGTTGCTGATTTCCCATGATCTGGAGGGGTTGCAGGGTATTTGTGGGCAGGTGAATGTCATGTTTGACGGCCTCGTGGTGGAGTCGTTGCCGGTTGGCACCTCGTTCAACCCCCTCCATCCTTACTCCCGCGAGTTGGTTCGGGCTTTGCCGCGGACCCTACGGGAGGATCCGGCCCTTTGGGTGCAAGAGACTTTCTTACCCCGGATGGAAACCCCGACAAGCGGTTCCGGGTGCCCTCGTCAAGGGAATTGTCGACTCCAGAAGCCTATTTGTGGCAAGGAGTTGCCGCCCCTGAAAATGGTTTCGAATAACCACTGGTTGCGGTGCCCTGAAGCAGAAGCTGAAGAGCCCTCACATTTTATTGACACGTAATAAGCCAATCTCTATATTCAAACACCAGTTGCGGCATGGGCTGCCAATCCTTCGATTTCGGGGGGATCCAGAGGTGGATCCAGGGCCCGATTGGGGGAGTTACACGGCACCGGAAGTGCCTCCCAGTACCGGCGGAAACGCCCTTTTCAGCAGTCACCCCACACTGCCCGGCTAGGTTCAGTGATTATTAGTTTTAGCCAGTTCCCAGGTTCTGCCGACCGACAAGTTTCGGGAATGCCCGCGTCAGTCGGATTTGTCCTTTCGGAAAGGAGCGCCAGTATGCTCCGGCGCCACCGGATTCAGTGGATTATGCCACGCGTACTACTTCTCTTCTTGGTGGCCCTGCTGGTCACAAGCATCGCACCCGCTGAGTCTTGGGCTCAGGGTGCGCCTGCCACCATCAAGGGTACCGTCAAGGACAAGGAGTCCGGCGACATGCTGGACTATGCCAACGTGTTGCTGTCGGGCACCACCCGAGGGACCATGTCCCTTGGTGGCGGTGTTTTCTACTTCAACGGCATGCAGCCCGGTACCTACACCGTCAAGGTGTTGTATTTGGGTTATGCGCCCATGGAGCAGACGGTCACCGTTGGGTCGGGTGACATCAAGAACCTGACGTTTGAACTGGAAACCGTCATCGTTGAACAGCTGCAGGCTTTCGACGTTGAGGGTGCCGAATACATGGTCGAGGTCAAGAGCGCGGTCCAGGAGCAGATCGTCACCTCTGAAACCTTTGAAAAATATGCCATCGATTCGGTCGAGGACGCCCTGTCCAAGAAGGCCGGTGTGGTCATGCGTGCGGGCGAGCTGTTCGTCCGTGGTGGTCGTTCCGGTGAAGTCGCGATGCAGATCGACGGCGTCGATGTGGGTAACCCGTTGGGTACTGGATCACTGGAAGTTTCATCTTTGGCTGTTGAGCAGATGAGCATGGTGACCGGTGGTCTGGACGCCAAGTATGGTAATGCCCTGTCCGGCGTGGTGAATATCACGACCAAAGAGGGTGGCGAGAAATTCGGTGGTGGTGTGCGTTTCCTGACTGATGATTTTGGTCGTCAGGACAAGACCTTCACCAACTATGACCGTTTTGAATACGGTTTTGGTGGTCCGAGTCCGGTCAAGGGTCTGACCTACTACGTTGCCGGCGATTTGTCATTCACCGATACCGAAAACACCTCGGTGGCCCATCGTCCCGAGTACAAAGTGGGTATTGGCAACACCACGCTGTTCAAGTTTCGCGGGCGCCAGTCCAACAACGCCAAGGGCTCGATCAAGCTGGGCTATACCGTCAGCGAAGACAAAAAGGTCACTGCCGAGTATTCCTACTCGATGTCGGCCAACCAGTTTTATGCTCCCAACTGGAGCACCGAGGGTTATGCCCGTCGCATCATCTTCATGCCGCAGGTTGTTTACGCCAGTGCCTTGGGCGCCTGGGTGGCCACCGGTCGCAACATCCCGGTCTATTACGGCCAGTGGTACGAAAACATGCTGAGCGATGCCCGCACCGTGATGGTGCTGGACAGCCGCAACTCCAGTGCCCGTCGGGTGGCAACGCCAATTCTTGAAGTGCGAGACGCCAATAGCAACGTCATCGAAACCGTGGTGGCCCACGCCTCCTTCGATGGCTTCCGCTATCCCTATGGCGAATTCTCGACCGTGGAGGAGGACAGCTCCTACGCGTCCTTCAACTCGGCCAACAACTTCATCTCGTCCACCAATATTGGACAGGTTGGTAAGATCGTTTGGCGCCACAACCTGACCGAGTCCACGTTCTACACCGTGCGCCTGGGCCTGGTGGCCTTTGACCGGCGCAGCGATGTCGACGGCAAGGATCCCTACGAGTACAACCACGGTCCGATCGGCTCGCCGGGTCTGTTCTACGGCCAGTCGCGCATTTACCTGGGCCAGACGGACTACTACTCAGATCCCCTGAACCCGTACTTCGTGACCACCAGTGATTTGGCGACGTATACTGAAGAGTATTCTCGTACTTACAGCTTAGGCTTTGAGCTGGTCAGCAACCGCTGGGAAGGCCATCTGGCCGAACTGGGTCTGGGTGTGCGGTACAACGATCTGGAACGCTTTGCGCTGGCTGCACCGGCGATCATGCGCCAGAGCCGCTTCACCGGCGAGTGGAGCCAGGGTGGCAACCGGAACATTTTCCATACCTACAACCCGGAAGCCTATTTGTACCTCCAGGATCGCTGGGAGTACGAAGGCATGGTGGTGAACTATGGTCTGCGTTATGACATGTTCTCCCCGGGTACTGCGGCGGCCATCGAGCTGAACAACGAAGACGTCGATGGCAACGTGGTGAAGTACAAGACGGCCATGCAGCCGCGTCTGGGTTTTGCCTTCCCGATCACCGAGCGTGATGGTTTCCACTTCCATTATGGACGCTTCGTGCAGTTCCCCAACCGTGAGTTCCTGTTCGCAAGTCAGGATCCGGTGGGTAATGGTGGTATCCTGGGTAATCCGAACCTGGACCCGGAAACCACGGTTCAGTACTCCGCTGGTATCAAGCATCAGTTCACCGACTTCATTGCCGGGCAGTTCTCGCTCTACAGCAAGGATATCTACGACCTGATCGCATCGAGCCAGGTTACCGATGACGCCACGGGGCAGACCCTGGCCCGTTATATCAACCAGGCTTATGCTTCAGCCCGTGGTGTCGAGTTCTCGCTGAACAAGCGTTTCAGCGACAACTACCAGTTTGATTTCAGTTACACCTATGCTTTTGCTGACGGTGTGGCTTCCGACTCCAACTTCGGCTCGAACCCGGAAGGGCTGGAATTCCTGCCCAACCAGGAGCTGCCTTTGAACTGGGATCAGCGCCACACGCTGAACCTGTTGCTGCTCTTGGCCAAGCCGGGTGTCTGGTCCTCGTCGTTCTCGTTCTCCTACGGCAGTGGTTTCCCCTGGACGCCGGTCGATCGCTTCGCCAAGCGTCAGGATCCCATGCTTGAGAACAGCGAACGCCTGCCGGCGACCTTCTCGCTGGATATCCAGCTGGAGCGGAACATCAATTTCTATGGGAAGCGTCTGTCACTGCAGTTGCAGGGGTTCAATCTCCTGAACCAGGATGTAGTGGTGTCGCCAGGTGGCGCGGGTATCAACCCGGGCATGATCAACGGTGCGGCATATGGTGGCCTGTCGCATCTGACCGAGACAGGAAAATACGGAGCAGCGCTGCTCCAGGATGCTGATGGCGACGGGGAAGATGAATTCATTCCCATCACCGATCCGCGAACCTTCGGTCCGCACCGTCTGTTCCGTTTCGGCATCGGTTACTACTTCTAGAATGGGCATACCGTATCGGGTTCTCCTCGTCGCAGAGTGAGGAACCGGTTTGGAAAGGATGGCAATGTTGATGACCATCGAGAATATGGCAAAAGGATCAAACCGGATGGCACGAGGTGCTGGTTCGGCTCTGTTCCTGTTGCTGATGGTTTGCGCCGTGGTACCAGCGGCCGCATGGATGGACGTCGAAAACCCAATCGTTGAAATGGGGTACAACCCCAACGGGATCTTCATCCTGGACGGCAGCTACGTCATGAACGTGGGTGAAGTGCAGATCAATATCACCAACTGGGGATTGATCGGCTCGACCTATTCCATCGCTCGCCCGTGGTCCGATGCCCCCTCGTGCCAGTGGCCTGCCGGCTCCGGTAACGAATACCTCTGGTCATCTGGCCTGTGGGTCGGTGGCGTGGTGCTCGGCGAACGCCTGTGCTCCACCGGCGGCTTCGGCAGCGAGTTCTATCCCCAGCCCGAAGACATCGAGGCTACGATTTATGAAGCCGTGGGCACGAAGATTTTGCGCCCGGCCGGCAACCCCGAAGCCAGTGGCAATCGCGACCCCATGCCGGGTCCCGATGATGACCACGACGGTTTTGTCGACGAAGAAACCCTCAACGGTTTCGACGATGACGATGACGGCAAGATCGACGAGGATTTTGGCCAAATCGGTAATCAGATGTTCGTTTTGACGAACTATGACAATACGCGCCTGGCCCAGGAGAATTTCCCGGACCACACGCCCATGAACCTGGAAGTGGTGCAGACCTCTTTCCAGTGGGAAAACGATCAGGTCGATGATTTTGTCGGTTTTGACTACAAGATCACCAACGTTGGTGTGACGGATGTCGAGCGCGTCTATATCGGCTTCTTCTCTGACAGTGATATCGGTCCCCGCGGTGGTGGCGGCACCGCTGATGATGATATGGCCGGTTCGTGGCCGGCCTTGCACGGTTCGCCCGGCATGGTGCGCGCATCTGATGGCAGCTTCGTGCCCCTTCAGGTAGGCTATATGTTTGATGCGGCCGAGAATGGTCGCCTGGACGGGTACTTCGGTATCGTCTTTTTGGGTCACGACGTTGATCCGGCCGGACGACTGGCTCCTCGCAACGTGGGCATGCGCACGTTCCAGAGCTTTGCCGGCAACTCCAGTTTTGAGCAGGGTGGCGATCCGACCAATGATGACGAGCGCTACCAGCTGCTGAGCGCGCCGATCGAAGAGTGGGACAACGACACGCAGCCCGGCAAGCAGGGCGATTTCCGTTTCCTGGTTTCGGCTGGCCCTTTCGAGATCATGCCTCCTGGTGGCCAATTGAGCTTCCAGGTCGGTATGGTGGTTGGTTCGGGTCTCGGTAACGAAGAAGGCGGCGTTGGTCTGCTGGCCAACTGCGCCGAAGCGGCCCTGACCTGGTACGGCATCTATGTCGACGGCATTAAGACCGTGATTACTGAAGGAAGCCCTCCTGAAGAGTTCAATCCCGGACAGGATGGTCGCGAGACGATCCTGTGTGTCGAGGATTTTGGGAGCGATGGCGGCGATCTGTTCGACAATTTCCAGCCCGATTACATGGACCAGAGTTGTCTGGATCCGGAGTGGGCCCTCGGGCAGCCACGACTGCAGGATTCGGACTACTTCAAATACACCGTCGATGGTGTTGAGAAGACCTGCGCCATGTTCAACATGGACAATTGCTTCGAGTGTGCCCGCCAATTGGGTTATATCTGTGAGCCAATCGATTTTGAAGAGGGCAGATGGACTTGCAACGACCCGACGGTCGCCAATAAAACCGGTTGCACCGGCGTTGATGGCCTGGACAAACAGATTCACTGGCTGGTCGGCATGGCGCCGCCGCCGCCTGGCCTGCGCCTGTGGCCCACCGATAGCCGTGTGCACGTGTTCTGGGATGACGAGAGCATGATCACCAAGGATATCCGGTTGCAGAAGATCGACTTCGAGTCCTATCGCGTGTGGCGGGCTGACAACTGGGAACGCCCCTTTGGCTCCTCGGTGATCAATGGCCCCGAAAGCAGCCTTTGGCAGATGGTGGCCGAGTTCGATCTGGTCAACAGCTTCGTGACCCAGCGGGAAATTGGAGGCGAGACCTTCAATGATACGATTCCCCTCGGTGCCAACACGGGTCTGGAAATCGTTTCCTACCGTCCGGTCAGCCTGGACAATACACGGTTTGTGGAACTGGCCGACTCCATGCAAGTGGTGGTCGACATGGATCCGACCAACCGGCAGAGCATCCGCCCGGATGTCCGGGACAGCGATGGCGTGCCTAATCAGTATTTTCCCATCATCGGGCGCTGGGAAACCTACCCGGTGGAGATGGATACCTTCTGGGCAGTGACCTATCGTGCCGCCGATACTGTGGCGCTTCCGCCAGTTTTGGAAAAGCACGCGACCGAATACTTCGAGTATGTCGATCGCGATATCCACAATGGGTTCATCTACTTTTATTCGGTGACGGCCACGGATCATGAATTGATGCCGGGCGCCGAGACGGATCCGGGATACATCAACCTGCCGTTGGGTGCAGGTCTGGTGGGCGATCCCGGTTCTTCATTCTCCAATACGGTTCCGGGGGCCGAGGCCCAGACGGCAGAGGATCGCGAAAAATTCGGTGTGAACATTTATGTCTACCCGAACCCCGCGACCCGAGATGCCTTGGCCGAATACCAGGAGCTGTTCCCGAGTGGTGACGATCCGACCGGTGTGCGGGTGACTTTCACCAACTTGCCGGCCGCTCGCAATATGATCAAGGTGTACACGGTCAGTGGTGACCTTGTGCAAGAGATTCCCCATAACGGCATGGAAGGATCCGGTCACGAGAGCTGGAACCTGATGAGTCGTAATGGACAAGAGATTGTCAGTGGTGTCTACCTGTACACCGTACAGTCCGACGATGACCGGTTCGAGGACTTTGTTGGAAAATTTGTGGTAGTCAGGTAGCTCCTGATAATAGGGGCAGATTAGTGTCAACTCCGTCTGCGGACGGATCTGGAGGTTTCCATGAAACGCATCGCGATTCTGACCATCATCATGCTGGCCTTGCCAGCCATGGTGTTTGCTGCCGGGTTTGCCAAAGTAGGCACCTTCGGCGGTCAGGAACTCAAAATTGGCGTCAGCGCCAGAGCCACGGCCATGGGGTCGGCCTTTACCGGACTTGCGGATGACGCAACGGCCGTGTTCTGGAATCCCGGCGGGCTGGTGAACGTCAAAGGCAATGAAGTGTCCATCAACCACGTCTCGTGGGCGGCTGATACGAATCTCAGCACGGCCATCCTGGCCTTCAACCCGCGGTCGATCCCGGGCACGTTCGCCTTCTCGGTCCGTTCCTTCTGGATGGACCCGCAGTTGGTGCGCACCGCCTATATTCCCGAGGGAACCGGCGAGACCTTTGATGCCGGTACGACGACCTTTGG